>JBFJNS010000099.1:0-8719 GCA_041618055.1 Binatia bacterium | reverse complement strand
GGAAGCGGCGCATGCTGCGCGAGCGGGACATCACCGACACATTGGGGTAATTTCAACGCATGTCATTGAGAGACGTATTCGACAAGCAGCCCGGGCGCCGCTATGTCATGTTCGGCGGCAAGGGCGGTCTTGGGAAGACCACGCTGTCGGCCACCTGCGCGTACTGGCTGGCGCGGCAAGGCAAGCGCGTGCTCCTTTTCTCTGTCGATCCGCAGGCGAGCCTGTCGGACATCTTTCAGCGAGACATCTTCGGCAAAGGGGCCGTGCCCATAGTCGAGAACCTCTGGGCGCAAGAGATCGATGCCGACAAACGCATTCAGGAGTATCAGGACGAGATTCGCAAAAAGATTCTCGATATGTACGGATTCGATCGCGTGCCGGAGGAAATCGACAGTTACATCGCCTCGGCCTCCGCCGAACCAGCCATGGAAGAGAGCGCCATTTTCGACGCCGTGGTCGATATTATTGTCAAAGGGGACTACGACTACTACATCTACGATCTGGTGCCGCTCGGACACGCTCTTTATTATCTCTCCATGGCCAAGGTTTACGACGAATGGATCAACAAAATCACGAAGCTGCGGGAGGACATGGGGCAGTATGACCAGGTGGCGGCAACGCTCCGCCGCCAGGAAACGGTCGAAGAGGACAAGATCCTGGAGGAGCTCAAGTACATCAAGAGCCGCATCAACACGTCTTCGCAGATCTTGACCGACCGTCAAAGAACCGCTTTCTTCTTCGTTTTGGTTCCGGAAGAGATGATCATCATGGATACGCGCAAGGCGGCAGAGCTGTTTGCCCGCTTCGATGTTCCCATTTCGGGATACGTGGTAAACCGCGTCTTGCCGCCGGAATTGCGCCAGGGGAACATTCCAGCCTACCTCAGAAACCGAATCACGATGCAGGAGAAATACCTGGAGGAGATTCGACGCAGCCTCGGCAACCAGATTCTGGCGTATGTGCCCGAGATGGAGCGGGATGTGACCGGCCTACCGATGATCGAAAGATTGGCGCAGCAGCTATTCGAGAACTCAAAATGAGCCGCGTGGAGACTTCCATGGTGGGCTATTTTGCCGCCCACCCGGATTTGAAGTACTTATTCTTCGGCGGTAAGGGCGGAGTGGGAAAAACCGCCTTGGCTGGGGCCACGGCCCTGTGGCTGGCCGGGCAGGGGAGGCGAACGCTTCTTGCTTCGACGAATCCCGTGCACAGCCTGTCGGGTCTTTTGGAAAAATCGGTTTTCGGCGCGCCGACCGCGGTAACGGACAATCTCTGGGCGTATGAAATCGACACCAAGGAAACCATCGAACGCTCCAAAAAGGAGATCCGCGAAAAGATCCAGTGGTTCTTAAAGTTCGCGGACATCAGCACGAAGGCCGATGACTTCGTGGAGTCGGCCACGATGAATCCCGCCTTCGAGGAGTCGGCCATGTTCGAAAACATGGTGGACCTCATGCTCAGGGACGACTACGACGTCTACGTTTTTGACACGGCGCCCACGGCCAACGCGCGCCGCCTGTTGGGTATGTCCAAGGTCTATTCACTATGGGTCGGCAAAATGCTCAAGTCGCGCGAGGAGGCGCGAAGCCTGCGCGAAATGCTCTCCTTTAGCAAAAAGAAGGAAGAGGATCCACTGATGACGTACCTGTTGCAGTTCCGCGACCGCATGGGGCAGGCGCAAAGACTCCTCACCGACGTCGAAAAGACCGCCTTTTTCTTCGTCACCTTGGCGGAGGCGTTACCCATTGCGGTCATTTCACGTTTCATCGGGTGGTTTCAGGATTTCGGTATTCCCGTTGGCGGTGTCATCGTGAACATGCTGCTGGATAAGGAAGCATTGGGGAAGGATTCGCCGGAATTTGTCCTTAACCGCGTGCGCATGCAGGAAGATTATTTAGAGACCATTTGGGAAAAATTCGACGGGTCTGTCCGTGCATTGGTCCCGCTGTTCGATCAGGAGGTTCGCGGCATTGCCATGCTTCGGGAAGCGGGCAAGCGGTTGATGGCTTGATGCCCCCTGAACCGAACAGGGGCGTACCCCGCCTCGTCTCATCGTTCGGTGTCATCCTTAGAAATTGCCATGATCTTGACTTCCAGCGTCTGCAACGGTTAGGAGAAACAAACAAGCCACAACACGATTGTGCAAGGCTTAGATAGGATTGTCTCATGAACGGAGCTCTTAACGGGATCAAAATAATTGAAATCGCCAGTTACGTCACCGGCCCGTTCGCCTCTCAGATGCTGGCGGACATGGGCGCAGACGTGATCAAAATCGAGGAGCCGGAACGCGGCGACCCGTTTCGCGGCTGGGGGGAGCGCAATTACTCGGCGACGTTTTGCAGTCTCAATCGAAACAAGAGGAGCCTGACGCTCGATCTGCGACAGGATGAAGCGCGGGAAATCGTCCTCAAGCTCGCCGCGACTTCGCACGTGATGATCGAAAACTTCAGGCCTGGCGTCATGGAAAGGAGGCGGCTTGGGTACGATGAGATCCGCGCGGTCAATGCCAAGATCGTCTATTGTTCCATTACGGGTTTCGGGTCAAAAGGGCCGTACCGCGACATGCCAGGTTACGATACCATCGGACAGGCGCGGAGCGGGCTTCTCAGTCTGTTGACGGATCCCGACGAGCCTCAAGGCATGGGTATTTCATTTTCCGACCATCTGACGGGGATGTATGCCTGTTACGGCATTCTGGCGGCCCTGATGCATCGGATGCTGACCGGAGAAGGGCAGAAGGTCGAGACCTCACTGCTGCGCGCTTCCGTTTCGTTCGTTGCCGAAAATGCGGCGCGCTACTTCGAAACCAACCATGTGCCCAGGCGCAAGCACCGGACGACGACGGCCGGCGTGTTTGCCTTTGTCGATAAGGAGGGCCTGCCGTTTATCTTGCACCTGTCCTCTCCTGACAAGTTTTGGAACGCGCTTTTCAAGGTCATCGGCAAACCGGAATGGATCGACGATGGACGTTTCAACAATCGTAAGGGACGGATCGCGAACTACGATATCTTGTCGGACGGGATGCAAGAGGTTTTTAAACGGGGCCGCCGGGAAAACTGGCTCAAACAGTTGATCGAAAACGATGTGCCTGCGGCACCGCTCAATACTCTGGACGAGGTCTTTGAAGATCCACAGGTGCGGGAATACGGCTTCCCCATCGATGTGGAACATCCCAAAATGGGCAAGGTGAGAATGGTCGGCAATGCGGTCGACATGAGCCAGACACCCCCGACCATCGATCGGCCGCCGCCGGTCCTGGGCGAACATACCGATGAGATTTTGAGCTCACTGGGATATAATGAACAAATGTTAGCAACGCTTAGAAAAAAGGGAATCATATAATTTTGCAGCTGTTCACTGCTCGCGTCGCCTTGTGAACATGCAGCGGGGGAAAACTAGCCGATGCGTCATTCCAGTCTGGTTCCACTATCCCACGATCATCATCATGGTTTGGCTTTAGCTCTGAGGTGCCGCAAGCAGTCCTTAGGCCAAATCAAGCCGTTGGGCGCGGAGGGGTTGCGCGAGAGGTCGGTTGAGGTGGCTGAGTTCTTTGCGAAAGAATTGGTGCCGCATTTTCGCGCCGAAGAGGAGGTTCTTTTTCCTTTGATGAAGTCGGCTGTTCCTGACAGCACGCGGATTGTCGAACAACTGCTGCAAGAGCACGAACAGATCCAGGCAATGGTGGAAAATCTAAAAGGCGGTCATGGTCTATCCAAGATTTTATTCGATTTGGGCGACCTCTTGGAACGGCATATCCGCTGCGAAGAGCGCCAGCTCTTTCCGCTTTATGAAAAGCGTGTCGCGCCTCAAGACGCCGACCTCGCCGGCGAGAGGATTCGTAGCTTGCTGGGCCGGTAGCTTTCGTGTTTTCGCAGGCCGGGGGACAGAAGGGGGTCGGGAGTCCTGGGCCAAGACTCCCGACCCCCTCGGCCCTTTATTTTTCCGGCTCCATGACTTTGAGCAAGACGTGACGTCGATTCTTGGTGTGGGGCCGAACCTGGCTCGGCCAGCGTCCCTCTTCGACGGCCTTATCCCAAGCTGCGCTGGTTAACACTTCCGGGCTCTCGAGCTCGTAAATGGCCGTAAAGACCGGCTCGTTGGGAATTTCGATCGTCTTGCGTTCGCCGCCGATGTTCATGGTCAGGGTTTGTCTCTTGTACCGGGTGACGGACACGACACCGGGGACCTTGCTCAAATTCGGCACATGTTCTTTGTCGTAAACCTCATTGAAAACGGCTTCGTGCTCGGGGTCCACATCCATACTGGCGATCATGATGTATTTGGCTCTTGGCGACATGGTGATCTTCTCCTTAGTTAGTTTCTGGCGACGATTTGCGCCTGAAAGGCTTCTGGCTCATGTACCCAAGAATTTGGCGATATCCGGCGCGGGCGACTTGATTTCAACCACAATAGACTCGTCGATGCCTTCGACGCCATGCGGGACCCCTTGCGGGTGGCGGCAGACATCACCGGGTCCCAGAATATACTCCTCCTTCCCCACAGTCATTTTGACTTTACCTTTGACCACGTAGGCAAGAGACTCATGGTCGTGAACGTGCAACGGCGCGCCCACGCCCGGTGTGTAATGGATCTCCAACAGCGTCATCTCATCGCCTTTGATGAGCGGTTTCACGAGCAGGTCGCCGCCGTACATCGGCTTACCCTCGATGACTTTGACAACCAGGCCTTTGACATCCGTGTTCCTCGATAAAATCATACTTCGCTCCTTCCCGATTCTGTCCGCAAGGGCTTGCGGTCTTTTACGCTAACTATCAGTAAAAAGAAGCGGAGTCTATCGATGGGTCCGAACCGCTTTGATGATCAGGGAATTCGTTGGATCGGTGTGATTAACGGCCGGTCGAGGCGGCAAAAGCCCATCAACCCCGTTCCTTACAAAACGCCCGCCCTGAGATTTGTCTCGCAGCGTACTTGGGAAAAAGTTCGGAGAAATGCTAGGGTCGGGGAGGCAAAATGCCGAGGGCGGGCGTTTTGCGGGATTGATGGCGCAGATTCTGTGAGGGAGAGGCTGTAAAAAAATTTTCGATCGCTAACGACTGCCGGAAAATCTCCCCTGTCGCCTCTTTTCCAAAGAGGGAAACCTGAAGTTGAAAGTGAGGGATTCTCAAATACTTACAGAGCGAAATTCTACTTTCCTTTTTGGATCATTCCCCCTTTGAAAAAGGGGGACAAGAGGGGGATTTGACTTTTTTCACGGCCTCTCAATTATATTCGTGTCAATCGAGGTGTGGTCTGGATGCGGGCTCGCTCGCAAACCGATATTGAGCCAAGAAAACCATTGGCGCAGTCCTTGACTAATTCAATTTCGCAGGCATGATCCAGTACAATGTGCTCGGTGAGGACCAGAACTAAACAACACGTCAGGAGAAAGACGACATGGAACGAGAAGCAACGAAGGGCAATCCAACAGGAAGCGAGCCTGGCAGGATGGCAGGCGTAAGTGTGGAGCATTCGCAAAGCTGGGATCTTTCGGCCGATGTGGTGGTGGTGGGATCGGGCGCCGCGGGATTGCCCGCCGCCATTGCGGCAGTTGACGGCGGAGGGTCTGTGATTGTCGTTGAGACCAACTACGATATCGGCGGACATGCGATCGTAAGCGGCGGCAACACCCCTCTCGGCGGCGGCACGAGCGCGCAGAGGAAATACGGCATCAAAGATTCGCCGGACCTCGTATTTTCCGACCTGACCGACTGGTCTGTCGTGCAGCCTAACGGCTCTCCTGACTACCGCTACAGCGACCGGGCCGTGATTCGCGCCTTCGCCGATCATTGCGCGGCAACCTACGAATTTTTGGTTGCCAATGGCGTAAAATTCGCGGAGAAAGCCCCGGACAATCATGGCGCGCACTCCACTGGAAACTCGGCTCCGCGGGAAAATCATGCGATGTGGACCGAAGGCGCGGGACCGGCAAGCCCGAATGCCAGACCGGGCACCGGCCTGATCAGGCCGCTGGAAGCAAGCGCGCGCGCAAAGGGCGTGCGCTTCCTTCTGAATTATAAAATGATGAGTATCATCAGGGAGACCTCCTCGGAGACAGACGCAGGAAGAGTGCTTGGAATCACGGCGCAGTACACGCCGAGATTTCTTCCCGGCGCGAAGACACCCATGCAGAGCTATCGCTCCAACGGTAACATCGACATGACCCACCCGAGCGTGAACATTCGTGCGGACAAAGCCGTGGTCATCGCCACCGGCGGCAGTACCAGCAATGTCAACTTTCGCCGCATGTTCGATGCCCGGTTGACCGAGGTTTACCAAACAGCCGGCGAACCCTATACGTTCCAGGATGCCAGCGGGGAAATGGCGGCGATGGCCATTGGCGCATCCCTGTGGGGTCTGGCGAACCAGACGCTCGAGAACGGCGACAACATTCGGACCCAGCGCGCGCTGGCCACTCGGTATAATTACATGACCTGGGAACTCGAGAGTCCGATATTTCCCATTGTCCGCGCCACCGGCCTTGGCGTTAAGAATTGGCAAGACTTGATTCTCGTCAACCAGGTGGGCCTGCGGTTTTTTGACGAGACCAAGGGCGATTACCCGGAGGGAAACAAATACAACGACATCAACCCCTATACTCCGGCGAGCTATCTCAATGCCGCCAATATCAAATACGATGGCGTCAAATATAATTTCTTCAACGCCGCCGTGGCGATGAATTCAGCCTCGGAGCCTCCGGACTTCTCAGGGGGGCCAGTATGGGCGATTTTTGACGCGGACGCGGTGAAGCGGGAGGGCTGGAAAGTCGAGCCGCCGCACGTGGATCCGGACGGGTATTTTTTCACGGCGAACACGCTTGACGAACTCGCCGCCGCGATCAAAAACCCATATCAGGCAAAACCGATGGACGGCGCCACTTTGCAGGCGACGGTGACGCGGTACAATTCCTTCGTGGACTCCGGCGCCGATCTGGATTTCGGCAAGCCCACACCCAAGTACAAGATACAGACGCCGCCATTCTTTGCCGCCTGGGCAACGCCGCTGGTACACGACTCGCGCGCGGGCCTGCGGATCAACGCGAAATGTCAGGTGATGGACATGAACGGCCAGGTGATACCGGGGCTCTATTGCGGGGGCGAATCGGCGGGGGGATTCAATCAACACGGCCTGGGCCGGTGCACGACACAGGGTTACATCGCCGGCAAGAGCGCGGCTGCGGAACCACGACGGGAGTGAGATAGGCAGCGAGCAGGGCAGGGGTCATTTACCCTCTGTTCCCTAGACCAACCGACACGTAGAACTCGCATGCGGTAGCACCTTCCTTAGCTGCCTATAAAATATCTGGAATAGATGTCCTTGCGGCGGTTGTTGAGCAGGGGCAGTTTTTCTCTTACTTCGCTCACGACAGTCGGGTCGAGGTCCACGACTTCCAGACCCTCCCGCTCTTCCATTTCGGCGATGGTCCTGCCGAAGGGGTCTACGATCATGCTGTGGCCGATGTAAATGTTGCCAACCTGATCCGGGGCGATAACATAGCAGCCGTTTTCAATCGCGCGCGCAGTGATCATCGTGCGCCAGTGCTCCACTTTCATGTCGCCTTTGACCCACCCGGAGGGGGCCACTAAGACTTCCGCTCCCAACAGCGTCAGAATGCGTGACAGCTCGGGAAAGCGAAGGTCGTAACAGATCATCATGCCGACGGGGCCGCAGGGGGTCGAAACGGGTCGGGTGACATCGCTGCCCGGCGTCATCTTAGCCGACTCCTTGAAGCCGAGGGCGTCGTAGAGATGCAGTTTGCGGTAAATCCCGTGCACCGTTCCGGTCCCATCGATCAATACCGCCGTGTCGAAGACTCGCTCTGGCGAGTTGCTCTTCTCGTAGATCGTTGCTACAAGACTCATGTCATTGGTTTTAGCGGCATTTCTCAGGGTCGAGATGAATTCTCCATCAACTCCTTCCGCGATTCGGCACAATTCCTCTGCGGATTGACTCTCTGGCGAGTATGCCATCAGGAACTCGGGGAAGACTAGAAGATCCGCTCCCTTAGCCTTCGCTTGTTCGACCAGCTCAATCGCCGTGCGGAGGTTTTCTTTTTTATCCGTGGAAGACTTAACTTGGGCAAGAGCGATTTTACTCATATGGCTAAGCGCGGCAAATGGACAAGGGTACACATGGCAGAAGATGAAGTTTGGATTGTGGCCAGATTAGCCAAGAACCGACCCGGCGTCAATCGTAGTGCCGCCTAGCGTAAATTATGGCAACGACAACTTATTCTCCCAGAATGCAACGGCTGGCCTTGATCAACGTTTGCTTTGGTCAGTTCATTGCCGCTCTCGATGCCCGTTCAGTGATCGTTGCGCTGCCGACGGTGTCTGTCTATTTCGGGACATCTATGGAAACGGTCCAGTGGATTCCCCTCGCTTACCAACTGACCATGATCGGTCTCGTGCTGAGCCTCGGCCGGCTCGGAGACGGCATCGGGCGGAAAAAGATCTATAGCCTGGGATATCTTGTATTCGTAATCGGTTCGGCTTCGTGCGGACTTAGCGCCTCTTTGGGGCAGATCATCTTCTTCCGGGTCGTTGAAGCTCTCGGCGCCGCCATGTTTTTAGCCAATGGTCGGGCAATCGTTTCCGCAGTTTACGAGCGCGAGGGAAGAGGGAAGGCGCTCGGCGTTGCTTCCATGGCTTTTCACCTCGGGTACATCATCGGTCCCTCATTAGGTGGTGTGCTTGTCGATCTGGCGGGCTGGCGCTGGATT
>JBFJNS010000098.1:0-8808 GCA_041618055.1 Binatia bacterium | reverse complement strand
GGGCATCGCATTATCTCCTTTTTTACTCGGCACTTTGCTTCGATGCGCTTCTCTCGCTCTCTCATGCCTGGCACACACCGACCATCCCGCTCCGCCAGCCGGCGTTCTTGCCACGAAGGGCGGGCGCCTTCCGCTATTACGGTCCGGTGCTTCGCGCCGCGGGGGCTTCCCCTCAAGGTCGCTTGCGGCATCGCGCCTGGCAGACCCCGCCGCTCGAGAACTCGCGCCCCTCTCCGGTCGGCCCAATGTCTGGATGACGCTTAGCCGGTACCCATGCCGGCGGTTTTTCGGGAGCAACAATTTAAGGCTGCAGAAGCCATGCCATCAAGAAGATGCGGAGGGAAACAAAAAACACGCTCCAGCGAAGCTCGAGCAAATGGCGGCTTTTCAGAAATGAAAATCGGATTGGCGGCAATTTGCGCCCGTGAGAAATGCCCACATACACGATGGGAGCCGTTCGGAACACTGAGGGAGACAACATGAGCCGGCCCACGGCATTGGAATGCCACGGGTCGAGCTTGACTCGAGTCCTCGTTTCGGCTGGACAAATCGAGGCGCTATAATGTTTTTATGCGAAAATTTCATCTAGTCGATTTTGCCGCCCATTACCAAAAAGGTTTTCGCAACCATATTGTCTCGATCACCGACGTTCTAGAATTGATGGAGACTTTCAACCATTACGGATGCTATGCCACCTATTTTTTCTATTCCGACGAAGTGCTTAGCTACATGAGCTCTCAGCGTGCGGACGCGGCGCCGACAATCGCCGGTTACGAGGGCAGAGTCTGGGCGCCGTTCTTTCCTGTTGATTTGGATCACCCGGAGGTTGAACCGGCCCGCGCGGCGGCTCAATTCCTTGTCCGCTTTCTAATCGAGCGTTGGAACATAGACTCGACGGCCATTCACGTCTACTTTAGCGGCTCCAAGGGGTTCCACGTTCTGTTGGACAGCCGTCTTTTCGGCAGGGTCATGCCATCGAAGAATCTGCCGCAGGTTTTTGACTCCATGCGGCGGCATTTTGCTCAAGAACTACCGGAGGGTCTGCGGGAAACCGTCGATTTGGGGATCAAGGACCGCGTACGGCTCCTGCGGTTGCCGAATACGATTCACGAAAAGTCGAAACTTTATAAGATCATTCTTAGCGTGGACGAGTTGAAGGACGCCAAGCTTGATGAGATTCGGGCGCATGCCCGACTGCCTCGGCCTTTGACCATGACTGATGAAACGGGCTTCCTGTCTTGCGTCGATGTCAAGGAGCATGAAGAGGCGGGCCGTTTCTTCCATCGGGTCAAGCGCCAGGTCAACAGATTCGCTCGTAAACCCTTTCGTTATCGCTTTCGGCCACGGCCGGATCCGGCGCGCATCGTGTTCCCCTGCGCCGCGCTGCAATCGATCTGGGAGAGCCATATCGAACCGGGGTACCGAAACAACTGTGCGATCCGACTGGCTTCAATGCTTCGCCTTCTAGGCTTCAATGAAGATGAAGCCAACGACAAACTTGACCAGTGGAACGAAACTCAGCGCATCCAACTACCCGCAGACGAAGTGCACAATGTGGTGCGCTCCGCCTATCAGCATCGATTTCCTTATCGGTACCGTTGTCACGACGCGATACTGAGACACTTTTGCCCATTGCCCGATTACGAGTCCTGCCGAGCCTTTGTAGCCAGTCATGCGCAATAGACGGGTAAACCGAACGCTGTCCGTGAGATCGGCCTTGAGGTTCGGTGTCAAGCATTAGGCATCCTCCCCGATTTATGCAGAAACCGCGTAGTCGAAATTATTTTTCGCCACGGGCACAAAGCCTTGCGCAGAACCAGAGCGTCAGTCTCAATTCTTCGGCTGTTCTACAATTGACACGCAATCTCAATCAGTTAGCTTGACAGGCATAGTCTCAAGGGAATAGAAGACTAATTAAGTTCGATAGGTGCCAGACGTTATGGCAAATTCGGCAGGCTAAGCTCTCAGGCGCAGCAAGAAAACCATGAGAAGCGGGACTTTTGAAAAGACACCAGTAACAACGAGGGCAAGTTTTATGGACGGGGAAAATGTCGAGCGGTTGATGGAAGTTCTGCTCCAGATGCGAATTAACCTGAGGCACATCACAGAATCCTTCCAATCCCAGACCCAGGAGATTCGGCTGCAACTAGGGGCAATTTTCGAGAGGGAAGTGAAAGCGCTTGATGATTGCTTAAGCGGCATCGACGATAAACTTAGAGAGTGTTCGGTCTATGTGGACGACTATAAGCGTATGTATTCGTCGCTCAGCACGATGCGCGCAAAACTTGTCCAGTTGGGCGCGGAACCTGGCGCCATGCCGCCCCCCTTGCCAAGCGAGGAGATCGCAAAGATTGTCGTTTGGCGCCTCCAGGAGCTGAAGTCACAGGGAAAGCTCTGATCTTCTATTCCGCGGAGGTGTTTGTGCCCCGCAGCGATGTGACTCGTAATCTCCTTCGGCCGCAAAGATCTCGGGAAGCTGGAATCAAGAGAAGCGAAGGCCGCACTGCCGAACTCGTCGAAAGCAGCGAACTCTTGGAGAGGGAAGTCAGCGCCCGAAAGCGCGCAGCAAAGGAGACGCGCCTTCTCCTGACTTTGATCGAAGCCATCGACAACGCCAAAGGCTTCCAAGCGGCGCGAAATCTCAATCTCCCGACGGTATGCAAGTTCACTAACAAGGATTATGGAGAGGCTTGAACTCTTCATGAAACAAAAGACGCTATCGCGTTGCAGGAAAGATAGTTGCGGTGCTGATGTTTTTCATGCTTCGGAAAGTCGACGTGTTTGAGCGCCAAATCGAAATTGTTGCCGCCGTTGTAGGCCAGCTTGGCTCCGCCATTCGCCGCAAACATATGTTGACGAGGCGAACAGACACCGCAGACCGCTGAGGGCGCCCATGGATAACTCCACGAGGATTATTTATGTCAAGGATTTGCCGGGCCGTTTATCACCGTTAATCGTGAGTTTGAAACAAGCCATAATGTCAAACGAGAGGACATTCGCGGCGAGAGCGGGCCGTGGCTCAACGTTTCGCATGAGGCTGCCTGTGAATCGTCCAGAAAGCGACGAAACATTCGCGTGAGAGTCATTGCACTTTTCTTGGCGGCAAGCCGACGTTTGGTGGCGTCGTGTAATCGTTATGTCTGCCGCGTCGGGCTGCTTGCGCTGGCGCTCTACTGCGCTGGTTGCGCACCGTCCCCCCGCGATTCGCTGCGGCTCTGCACGAACCAATGGCCGGGGTATGAACCGTTGTATTTGGCGCGCTCCCTCGGTTATTTCGCGGACTCAGCGGTCCATCTAGTAGAGTATCCTTCCGCAACCGACTGCATGCGTGCGTTTGCGAACGCGACCGTCGAAGCGGCGGCGCTGACGTTTGATGAAGCGTTGGAGTTGGCGGACGAAGGTTTAAGCCTCAAAATCGTGTTGGTCATGAATCTCTCACATGACGCTAATGTCGTCCTAACCCGGCCTGAAATTCGCGCGCTTGAGGAGCTGCGGGGCAAACGTGTGGGCCTGGAGTACACGGCCTTGGGAACTTTTACCTTGAAGCGTGCGCTTGAAAGAGCCGGCTTACGTCCCGCTGACGTGCATGTTCTTTCGATGGTTGAGGTTGAGCACGAGCGTGCCTATCAGGAGGGAAAAATTGACGCTGTCGTGACATCGGATCCGGCTCGCTCACGGCTGCTGGCGCTGGGGGCGCAGCAGCTCTTCAGCAGCGCCGAAATCCCGCGGGAGGTCGTGGACGTATTAATTGTCCGCCAACAATATATAGACCGGTACCCCACCGAGGTCCAGCGGTTGCTGGCTGGTTGGTACAAAGCGCTGGACTACCTCCGGTCTCATCCTCGCGACGCGGCTGAACGCATGGCCCCTCGTGTGCGTCTTTCAGCCACGGAGCTCCTCGATAGCCTCCGGCGTCTGGAGCTGCCCAGTTCCAGGGAGAATCAAGCCTTGCTCGGGGGAACCAATCCGGGCTTTTTATTATCTGCGCGGGCACTCGCCAAGACGATGCACGACGCCAACTTGCTGCGTCATCCCCTTGCGGTCGAGCGTCTGCTTCATACGCCCTAAGGATGAACCAACGGCGATGACGTCTTTGCTCCCTCGCATCCGGCTGCCACTGCGTATCCTCGTGCCCTTGATCGTGGGCATGGCCAGCGCGCTGGTTGTGCTTTTCGGTACAATACAGCACTGGCGCAGCGCGATGCGCGAGGTGGAAGAAACAGCACGCCGTGAAGCGGCTGAAGACATGACAGACTTGCAGGGCGCAATCAGCTACCTCTTACGGCAAAGAGATACGACGGGCGTGCAGACCCTGTTGGCGAATCGAGCCTCTCATGGATCGCTCACAGACTTGCTGTTGATCGACGATCGTGAACAGATTCTGGCCGCCACGCGCTTGGATTTGATTGGACGGCCCATAACCGGCACGGTTTCAGCGTTGGCTGCCGTCCTGCGCACGTGTGCGGGTAACCGCTGGACCGGCAAAAGTCAATTGAGCGCAGATCGATGGAGCCTGTTTAGCTGCTATCCGGTGATGCTGCCTCTATCGGACCAATCCTTTCAGGCCCCAATCGGCTATCTGCTGGCCCGGAATGATTTGCGCCGGTTTAAGGCGGCGGCGGCGCACAGGGTCTTCACGGGAGCCGCGCATCTCGCGCTGGTGCTAGGTGCAGGACTACTAGCGGTGATGCTGCTGTTGAGCCGTTTCCTTGCTAGCCGGCGCATCGCGCAGGTGGTGCAGACGACGGAACGGTTGGCCGGGGGCGAGTTAGATGCGCGTGTCGGGTTACAGGGGGTTGATGAGTTGGCAACGGTCAGTCAAGCCGTCGACCGCATGGCTGATCGCCTCCAGATGACATCCCAGGCGCTGCAGCAAATTCGGGATGAATTGGAACATCGCGTGCAGGCGCGAACGGCTGAACTGGAGAAAGTCAATGCAACGCTAAAGAGAGAAATCATCGTGCGGCTGCAGGCCGAGGAAGCTGCAAGACGGGAACATGCCTGGCTTCGCAGTCTGATCGAGACGACGCAGGACGCGGTCCTTGCCATCGACCGCAAAGGACAGATCGTCCTTTTCAATCCGGCGGCGGAACAAACATTCGGATTCAGTCAACAAGAAATCGTGGGCCAGAGGGCGAGTGTCTTAATTGCCGAGCCTGATGTTTCTCAGCGCGACGCGGATATCGTTGACATCGGCCGGACCATCACCGGTACTGCTAGGCGCAAAAACGGCGAGCTGTTCCCGGTCGAGCTCTCGGTGACGGAGATACCATCGGATGATAACATCCGTTACGCCGCGTTTATCAGGGACATTTCTGAAAAAATCAGACTACAGGAACAGCTGCTAGAGAATGAAAGGCTTGCGGTGATCGGCAGCACAGCCGCAAAAATCGGGCATGAAATTGCCAATCCGATCAATGGCATGTATCTAACCGTACAATTGTTGGAGCAACGTCTAGAGGGAGAATCGTTCGCATCCAACGGACAGATAGCCTCGAGCGTCAAGAAGATTAAAGATGAGATCGCCCGTCTCAACCAGCTCGTTCAGCAGTTTCGAGATATCTCGCGCAAAGAAATATACAATTTTCGACCGGCGAGCCTGGTGGATATCGTCGAACGTGTAACAGAAATGCAGCGACCGCTATGCAGGGAGCTGCGAATCGAGATTGAACATCATTTACAATCGGGGTTGCCGCTCGTCACAATCGACGCTGATAAGATCACTCAGGCTATTCTGAATCTTTACAAAAACGCGATGGAGGCCATGCCCCACGGTGGCAAAATCACGGTCAAAGCCTCGAGATCTCGAGAAATGGTCGTCGTAGAGGTCACCGATACTGGAGTGGGAATTCCTCCTGAGATAAATATATTCGAGCCGTTTGCCACCACGAAGAATCAGGGCACCGGAATTGGTCTGGTCGTAGTGCGGCAAATTGTGACGAACCACGGGGGAACCATTACCTATCACAGCGAACCGGGCCGGGGCACAACCTTCGTTATACACTTGCCGCAAACCCGTGACATAAACTAATTTGATCTTTGGCCTTGGAATTGCTCCGTTGTGCGAGCAACCAACAAGTCAACCGTCAAAGCGACAGCCCTGTGTCATCCGTGCGAAAATTCCAAGTTCCTTTTTCATTTGTGAGAAGTTAGGGATTTCATGAGTACAACCGGTTCAATACTGATTGCCGAGGATCAAGAGAGCGCCCGGGAAAGCCTTGTCGAGTTGCTCCGCGGAGAAGGCTATGAAGTGCACGAGGCAGCGGATGGCCAGAGGGCAATGGCGCTCATGGACGAGCTGGACGTCGATGTCGTGCTGACCGACCTCATTATGCCAGGCGCCGATGGTCTCGCCGTCCTCAGTCACGTGAAGGACGTGTCCCCCCAAACTCTCGTGATTCTTATGACGGCGCACGCTTCGGTCGACACGGCAATACAAGCCATGCGCCTAGGCGCCCAAGACTACATGCTGAAGCCACTGATATTCGAGGATGTTCTCCGCAAAATCGAACATCTCATGACGCACCGCAGACTGGCATGGGAAAACCAGATCTTGCGCCGGCAGGTCGACGGCCGCTTTGGGCCGGAGCGGCCGCTAGGGCGCAGTCAAGCGATGCAGCAGGTCTTGACCCTGATTAAGAAAGTTGCCCCGACGCCAACCACAGTGCTGATCACCGGCGAGAGCGGGGTAGGGAAGGAAGTCGTTGCGCGCACCATTCACAGCCACAGTTTTTCCAAAGATAATGTTTTTCTTCCCGTCAACTGTAGCGCCATCCCGGAAACCTTGTTGGAAAGCCAGCTCTTTGGATATGTCAAAGGCGCATTCACTGGCGCGGTCAACTCGCAGGAGGGCCTATTCCAGCGAGCCCGAGGCGGAACCATCTTTCTCGATGAGATCGGCGAAATGCCACTGAGTCTGCAGCCTAAACTCTTGCGCGTGCTGGAAGAGAAGACGGTCATGCCCGTAGGCTCGGCGAATCCGGTCAAAGTCAATGTGCGTATTCTGACGGCTACCAACCGAGACCTCAATGCCGCCGTCGAGTCAGGGCGCTTTCGCGACGATCTCTATTACCGCCTAAACGTTTTTGAAATCCACATTCCCCCACTGCGCAGAAGATTGGAAGACCTGCCAGGTCTGGTCGAATACCTCATTCACCGGCACAACGTCGAGATGAAGATGAACTACAAGGGCGTTGACAGCGCAACTATGCGGATCCTTATGTCCCTGCCATGGAAGGGAAACATCCGCGAGCTGGATAATGTTCTGGAGCGGGCCATGATTCTCGGCAATGGAGAGTGGATTTCACCGGCCGACTTGCCGGGGCACCAGTCCTCAGCAGCAGACGATTTGAGCATGGAAGACAATCTAACGAAGGCGGTCGAACTCTACGAGAAGAGCCACATTGAGCGCACTCTAGGAAAAGCTGGAGGCGACAAAATTCATGCCGCGGAACTGCTCGGGTTGAGCCTCTCGACGCTCTACCGGAAAATTGAAAAGCTCGACATCCAAGCCTAACTCTGGCTCGCGTTGGCGTTGATCGCCGTCGCCGACGAAACGAGCGGCCGCCGACGGTCGGGGTTGCGCAGAATCTGCAAGGACTTTTGCTCGATCTGGCGAATTCGTTCCCGTGTTACGGCAAACATTTCTCCGAGCTCCTCCAGAGTATAATCCCGCTTTTCTTCTATGCCGAATCGCATCCTGAGTACCTTTTCCTGTCGTGGCGTCAGGATGGCCAAGGCCTTTCGGACGTCAACACGTAGGGTCCCTTCGAGGGCTTCCTGTTGAGGCTGCCGGTGGATGCGATCCTCAACAAAATCTTCGAGGTGGTCGCCATCTTCCCATACCGGGGTTTGGAGCGAGATCGGCTCTCCTTGAGTTTGGATAATTTTTAATAAATCCGGAACCGACATCCCCATTGCCTCAGCTAGTTCCTCCGGCCGAGGATCGCGACGGAGCTGGCGTTGCAACTGATGGGCGGTTTGAATGATTTTGTTTCTCATCTCGACGCGGTGGACTGGAATCCGGATCATCTTGCCCGTATCGATGAGACCTCGGGTGATGGCTTGACGGATCCACCAGCTGGCGTAAGTAGAGAAACGGTACCCTAGTCGGTAGTCGAACTTCTCAACGGCCCG
The DNA here is from genome assembly GCA_041618055.1 of Binatia bacterium. Taxonomy (GTDB): domain Bacteria; phylum Desulfobacterota; class Binatia; order UBA9968; family UBA9968; genus JBFJNS01. The sequence continues at coordinate 672 of JBFJNS010000098.1, read as the reverse complement.
CATCAAGCCAAGGTTTCCTTCTTGAATGAGGTCCATAAGGCTCAAACCGCGATTGACGTATTTCTTGGCAACGCTGACCACCAGTCGCAAATTCGCCTCGGTAAACTCCTTTTTTGCGGTGCTTGCCAAGACTTCCGCTTCATCGATAAGGCGCACCTTGGTCTTAATGGCTTCGCCCGGAAGACCCACGGCCTCCTCGATCTTGCAGATCTCGTCCTGAATTAAGGCCTGTTTTCGCTTGGGTAAGGCCTGTCCTGCACGTTCACGATCGACGAGCTGTGCGTGAAACTGCTTCAGTTCCTGCACCATCTTGTCCAACAAGGCTAGGGACAGACCAAGCTCCTTAAAAAGCCCACTTATTTTCTTCGTAAGCGCGGCTTGGTTTTTTTCCAAAGTCAGCCGGCGTCGATGCGATAGCCGAGCCTTGCGTAGCTCGCGATTGAACTTCTCCTGGTTCCGGCTCAGGCGTCGGAGTCTGCCAATGGCTTTCAAAAAGGGCTTCGGATCGAGCTTCTCACCGCTCTCCTCCTCATCGGTATCCGGTTTGTCAAGAAGCTGGCGAAAATCTAGCTGGCCCGCCGCAACAGCATTCCCCAATTCGAGAACCTGACGCAGAGCCATGGGAGTAGAGAAAAGTGTTTCAAAAACCTGGTTCTGGCCTTTTTCAATCTG
>JBFJNS010000097.1:0-8865 GCA_041618055.1 Binatia bacterium | reverse complement strand
TGGCGATAAACCAGTTCAGTTCTTCGCCCAGATATAGTACCGCCAAGATTGCCGTCAGAAACGGCGAGCTGTTCTTAACCGAAGTGGATTTGGAAGCGCCGACTTTGTCGATGCCCTTATAGTAAAAGATCTTCCCGAAACTCGCGCCGACGGCGCCAGCGAGGAAAAAAGCCCAGAAAGCCCTGCCCGAAAAATCCAGCTCCACCAACTCGCCTTTGAAGGCCGCCAACAGGCCCAGTAACACGACCGACACATGCTGCTGGATTAGCGTCGCTGTGCTCACGCTGGAGTGCTTCATGCCGCGCTTGAGGAGCAAGGGCCCGATGCCCCACAGCACTCCGGCAAATAAGGCGTACGCGATTCCTATCTGCAATTCGCGAGACATGCGTCCTTGAAACCGAAATGGGAATGAGTGGCCGGAAGAGTTGGGATCAACATCAGACTCCTTTCTTTTCCTGTTCTGTGTCTACTTTCTTGTAAAACCTGTCGTACACTTTTCCCCGGGCTCAAACAAAGGGCGCCTCCCCGTAAAACCATTACTGGTTTTTTTACCGCATTTCCTCGGACTCCACCGACCCACCGTCTTCACTTGTGCCACAGGGCGCCGCCACAATCAAAACCTTTAGATGGCGAACGCCAGGTAGGGTGACAATCCTTATTCCGACCCTCACCTGATACTGCCTGAACAGCTAATTGAGCATGGCCCTGCAAACATGCAACCCTGGACAGACGGGAGAGGACGAGCCTGGAGGGAAGCTCGCTTTTACCGCGCTGGAGATTCTGATAGAGTTGAGCCGGCTATTTCATGCAGTACCCTCTGTCGTTTTTTCTTTTGAGCTCTTTCGTAGTACTCGCAACCGCATCGGTTTCGTCCCAGGTCAACACCTCTTCTCCCAAGCTCCAGGTCAGCCCCACGTTGGCAGTGCAGAGCGCCGGCGCCTGGAAGCCCGTGCAAGACGGCGTCGAGTACCGCAAGCTGACGCTGGAACGCACAGACGCGAGTTATACGCTCGAACTGAAGCTCGTCCGCTTCGACACTCGTTCGGTTTATCCCCGTATCATAAACAGCGGCCAGTATGACCTGCGAGGAAGCGATGTCAAGAATTTAGCCGAGCGCAGCGGCGCCCTCGCCATGATCAATGCCAATTACTTTGACGAAAAAGGAAGAGCATTGGGCTACCTTAAAGTCGCGGCTCAGGAGATTAACCGCGGCGTCTCCAAGAGCTCTCTGTTCACCGGAATCTTCGGCGTGCGTGAGCGCGCGCCGTTTATCGAGCACCGGGACAATTTCCAACCCACCCTGGCAGAAGAGGCTCTGCAATCCGGGCCGCTACTGCTGAATCGCGGGGCCACGCTCAAGATCACACGCGGACAAGGGCGCCACAGCCGACGCGCGCTTATCGGCATTGACAAGAACCAGCGGGTGATCATTGGGGTTACGGATGCCATCTTTGGCGGCCTAGACTGGCTGGAGATACAGGAGCTGTTTTTGGGTCCCAAATGGCAGATCGAAACGCCAGACTTGCTCAATCTGGACGGAGGGGGATCCGCCCAGCTCTACATCAAAACCAAGCACCTCGAAGATTTCGTCGCCGGCACTTCAGACATCCCCGTGGGGATCGGGTTTTTTAGAAGGAACGACTAAAAAAGCGACAGGTAGGCGACCTGGCTCCAATCGAGCGCTGCGGACGGGAACATGCCAAGGTAAACGGTGGCGGTCGCCGCCAAGCCAATGGCGACGTAGAGATAGGGCGATTGCCGAAACGACTGGCCTTCTACGCCTCCCTCTTCCATATACATCATGACCATTACGCGGAGATAATAGATGACCGACAACAGGCTGTTCAGCACGCCGATCACGGCGAGATCTGTGTGACCCGCATAGACAGCCGAACGAAACACATAAAACTTGCCCGTGAACCCCGCGAGCGGTGGAAATCCGGCAAGCGACAGCATGAAGAGGGTCATTGCCATCCCCAGGAAAGGACGCCTGAAGCCCAGCCCCGCGAAATGGCCGTACTCTTCTCGGGGACTCTCTTTTTCGGACAAGCTCGTGACCACCGCGAATGCGCCCGCCGTCATTGGCGCGTAGGCCATGAGGTAGAAGAGCAGTGATTGTCCTCCCCATTCTTCCCCCGAAACCAATGCAATCAACAGGTACCCGGCGTGGGCGATGCTCGAGTAGGCCAGCATGCGCTTCACGCTGGACTGTGAAATTGCGAGCAGATTGCCCAGGGTCATCGTCAATATGGCAAGAATCCTGAGAGGAACCGCCCAATCGATGTCCAAGGGCGAAAGCTCATGCATGAGAATGCGCATCCAGGCGGCAAACGCCGCCGCCTTGACCGCAACCGACATAAAACCGCTCACCGGCGTGGGCGCCCCTTCGTAAACATCGGGCACCCAGAAATGAAACGGCACTGCTCCGACTTTGAAGGCAAACCCGACCATCAAGAGCAGCCCGCCGGCGAAAATATAGAGCGGCCATTCCCCCGGCGGTTGAACCAGGAAGCCCGAGATTTGGCCGAGATTGGTGGAACCGGTGGCGCCATAGATAAGGGCGATGCCGTAAAGGAGAAAACCGGTCGCAAACGCCCCCATGAGAAAATATTTCATGGCCGCTTCGCTCGCGCGGCTGCTATCGCGCCAAATGCCCGTCAAGACGTAAACCGAGATGGACATGGTTTCCAGCCCGAGAAAAAACACGATGAGATCATTCGCGATGACCATCAGGATCATGCCGGCGGTGGCAAATAGAACCAACGAATAGAACTCGCCCTCGTGAATCCGGTTATCCTTGATATACTGGATGGATGACAGGATGGTCACGGCCGAGGCGCCAACGAAAATCTGCGTGCAGAGAAGACCATAACTGTCCAATAAGACCGTACCGCCAAACGCCCCATCCATGCTCCCCCACAGGACAATGGCCTCCCCGCTGCAAAGCACCAGCCCCAGGAGACTGATCCAAGCTAAAAGCCACTTCTCGTGATCCTTGAAAAACAAATCCAGGAGCATCACGATCAACCCTGTCAACAAAACCTGAGCGGCGGGCAAGAGAGGAATGAGATTAACGTCCATCGCTTTTCCCCTCAATGCCGGCGTGGTTGACCGCCACGGGCGCGGATTGCATGGTAAGGATTCGCTTCAATGTGAGATCGACGGACGGCTGCATGCGACTCAGAAACGGCTGGGGATAGACACCCATGAACACAATCAAAGCGAGGATCGGTACCAGTAAGAGAATTTCCCTGCTGTTCAAATCTGCAAGCTTCTGATTTTCTGGATTCGTCAGCGGCCCGAGAATCACTCGGCGGTACATCCACAGCATGTAAATCGCTCCCAAAATCACCCCGGTTGCCGCCCCGGCCGTCCAGACCGGCGTCACACTGAAGGCGCCGAGCAAAATGAGAAACTCACCGATGAAACCGTTGAGCCCCGGCAGCCCGATCGAGGAAAAAGTCACCACGAGCAAGAGGGCTGAAAAAATCGGCATCTGCTTCCACAAGCCGCCGAAATCTTCTATCCGGCGACTGTGGCGCCGATCATAGATCATGCCGACGAGAAGAAACAGAGCGCCCGTGGACAAACCGTGATTGAGCATCTGGTAAATGCTGCCCTGAATTCCCTGCACATTGAAGACAAAAAGACCCAGCATGACAAAACCCAGATGGCTCACGGACGAATAAGCCACGAGTTTCTTAATGTCTCCCTGCATCATGGCAACGGCGGCGCCGTAAATGATGCCGATTACGGCGAGCGCAATGATCGTCGGTGCCGCCGCAACCGCGGCGTCGGGAAAAAGCGGCATGGCGAAGCGCAGAAAACCGTAGGTGCCCATCTTCAAGAGCACGCCGGCAAGAATGACAGAACCCGCCGTCGGCGCTTCCACGTGGGCGTCGGGCAGCCAGGTGTGAAAAGGAAACAGGGGCACTTTGATGGCGAACGACAAGGCAAAGGCCACGAAGAGCCAGATTTGTTCGTTGAAAGGCAAGTGCAGATCGTAGAGCTGCAGGAGATTGAAAGTCAGCGTCTGCGTGATATGCGCATGGCGCATGGCCAGATAAATGATGGCGATGAGCATGAGCAAGCTGCCGGCCATGGTGAACAGGACAAACTTCAGCGCCGCATAGATCCGGCGCGCGCCGCCCCAAACGCCGATGAGAAAATACATCGGAATGAGCATCACTTCCCAAAAAACGTAAAACAGGAACAGATCGAGGGCGACGAATGCGCCCAGCATGCCGGTCTCCAGAACCAGCATGAAGAAGAGATACTCCTTGATCTTGTCCTTCACCGACCACGAAGCCAGAATCGCAATTGACGTGAGGAGAGTCGTCAGCAGAACGAGGAAAAGACTGATCCCGTCGATGCCGACGAGATAATCAATACCGTAGGCGGGCATCCACGGCACCCTCTCAACCATTTGCATTTCACCCGTGCCGCCGTCGAAGCCGTTGAGGATTTTCACGGACCATAGAAATGCAACCAAGCTGAAGATGAACGATGTGTTGAACAGGGCTTGCTTTTGCTCCCTGGGAATCAACAAGAGCACGAGAGCCCCGATCAACGGGATCAAGAGGAGAAAACTAAGGCTGCCAAAGGCAATTTGCGACATCATCACTGTTGACCGAGATAATAGGCTAGCAGAGCCAGAGTGCCAGCCAAGAAAACCACGAGATAGTGCTGTACGTTACCGGTTTGAACTTCCCGCCAGACCAAGCTCAATCCTCTGGCTAAGGTGGCGACCCCATTGACGATCCCGTCGATCACCTTAACGTCGAAGACCTGCGCGAGCCAATTTGAGGTGCCCGTAAACGGCCGCACGATGACAAAGTCGTAGAGTTCATCGACGTAGTACTTGTTGAGCAGCACCCGATAGGGACCCCCTGCGGCCCAGGACGCGAGATGATCCGCCGCTTTGCTCTCGCGGCCGTAGAAAAGGTAGGCTAACAAGATGCCCCCACCGACGATGCACAACGTCAGCAGCAGCAAATAGATCTCCGTGGCGACGGCATCATGGTGAACTTCGTGCGCGACGCGGAAGACGGGCGCGAGCCATTCATCCCACCGGCTGCCCCATAAATACTCCGGCGCGCCCAGCCAGCCCGCAAAAATGGAGCCAACGGCGAGAATGATGAGCGGCCAGGTCATCACGGCCGGCGATTCGTGCATATGGGCCTTGACATGCTCGTCGGCCCTGCACTGACCGTGAAAAACCATAAAGAGCTGGCGAAACATGTAAAAGGCGGTCATGCCGGCTGTCACCCAGCCCACCGTCCAGAGCGCCTGGGACCCGTGAGCACTGCTGAAGGCCTGCCACAGGATCAGATCCTTGGAAAAAAAGCCCGCGGTAAACGGCACGCCTGCGATCGCCAACGTTGCGACGACGTAGGTCCAGTAGGTCTTTGGCAAATGGGCCTTGAGGCCCCCCATTTTGCGCATATCCTGTTCCCCGCTCAGGGCATGGATAACGCTGCCGGATCCCAAAAACAGGCATGCCTTAAAAAACGCATGAGTAAAGAGATGAAAAATTGCCGCGCTAAACGCGCCGACGCCAACAGCCAGGAACATGTAACCCAGCTGGCTCACCGTGGAATAGGCCAACACCCGCTTGATATCGTTCTGCGTCAGCGCCACCGTGGCTGCGAAAAATGCCGTGGCCGCGCCGATCACAGCGATGACCCACAGCGTCACAGGCGCCAGCGCAAACAGGAAATGCAGCCGCGAGGTCATGTAGACGCCGGCAGTGACCATGGTGGCGGCATGAATGAGGGCGCTGACCGGGGTCGGACCCGCCATCGCATCGGGCAACCAAACAAACAGGGGGATCTGCGCCGACTTGCCGGCGGCGCCGACAAAAAGCAGCAGCGTAATGAGCGTGATCGTTGCCGGGCTGAGCCTATCGACATAGCTTTGAAGGACCATGAAATCGAGGGTCAACAGTCCCTGCCGACCCAACTCGGTCACGAGGAGAAGAATCCCGAGCACAAAACTGAAATCGCCGATGCGGTTGACGATAAATGCTTTGTTGCCGGCGATCGTGTTGTTGTGATCCTGGTACCAAAAACCAATCAAGAGATAGGAACAGAGACCCACCCCTTCCCAGCCGACGAAAAGAAGGAGCAGATTGTCTCCCATCACCAGCAGCAGCATGAAAAAGATGAACAGATTCAAATAAGCGAAGAATCTGACCATGCCGTCGTCGTGTTCCATGTAGCCAAGGGAATAGACGTGGATCAAAAATCCGATGCCGGTGACTACCAGAAGCATCACAGCAGTCAGAGCGTCGACCTGGAAAGCCAGATTGATTTGAAAGGCGCCGGATTCGATCCAGGTATAGACTACATCCCGAAAAATGCCGGTTGCCGGCAGCAACCAGAAAACATAGAGCGCCAGGCCAAAGGAGAGTCCGACGGCTGCGCATGCCAGCGCACCGGCCGTCTTCTTACCCAAGCGCTCACCCAAGAAGACGTTAATGACGCTGGCGGCCAGCGGAATCAATGGAATCCAGCGCAATACCTCGATTGCAACCGCAGTGGATGGAGGCGCTACCATTTTAGAAGCTGCATCTCCTGGGGATCAAGTGATTGGCGATGACGAAACACCGAGATAATGATGGCCAGCCCGACGACGGCTTCCGCCGCTGCCACCGCCATGACAAAAAATACGACGACCTGCCCTTCCATGGAACCGAGAAAACTGGAAAAAGCGACAAACGTCAGGTTCACCGCGTTGAGCATAAGCTCCACGGACATCAAAACCACGATCAGGTTGCGGCGGACGATCACACCGACAACGCCGATGCCAAAGATAATGGCGCTAAGGATGAGATAGTGATCAAGAGAAACCATGGCTTCTCACCGCTCTCTCTTCGCCAACACAACCGCGCCGATAATGGCCACCAGAAGCAAGACAGACGCGATCTCGAACGGCAGGACAAAATCGGTGAACAAACTCTTAGCCAATTGCTCGGGGCTGCCGAAAGACTCCTTGTTGGCAGCCGGGTTCGTCATGGCCTGCCGATTGGTCAGCAAAGGAATCAACGCGAGCGCGAGCAAAAGGGCCGCCATCGATCCCAAACCCCACCAAAATCCGTGCCGGGGTTCCAAGGCCGCGGGGTTCAGAAACATAATAACAAAAAGGAAGAGCACCATGATCGCCCCGGCGTAGACGAGAATTTGCAGCACTCCCACCATGGGCGCATGAAGCGTGAAAAAGAAAATAGCGATCAAAAAGAGCGCCGCCACCAGGGCAATCGCGCTGTAGACTACGTTGCGCTGGAAGACTACGAGCAGTGACGAAATCACCAGGAGTCCCGCAAGGATGAAGAATAGGAGCTGTTCGGGCGTCATGCTCGGTACGGGTTTAGGAGGTGTAAAGGATCACCAGCGCGGTGACCATCACATTCAATAGCGCCAACGGCAGCAGCATCTTCCAGCCTAAGCGCATGACCTGGTCGTAGCGAAATCTCGGCACGGTCCAGCGAATCATGATTTGCAGCCAGCAAAAAAAGACAACTTTGAAAACAAAGGAGCCCACTTGCAGCACCACGACGACAAAGTGCGGGAGCAACCAGGTGCCTCCCCAGGGAAAATAAAAACCGTCGCGCATGAGATAAGGAACCTGCCAGCCACCGAAGAAAAGCGTCGCCGTCAAACCCGCAGCGACAACGATCTCGGCAAACTCGGCAGCGAAGAACATCAGGAATTTCCCGCCGGAATACTCCACCAGGTAGCCGGCCACGATTTCCGATTCCCCCTCGGGGAGATCGAACGGAATGCGCTTGGTCTCGGCCACCGCCGCGGTAAAGAAGAGCAAGAATGCCAGCGGCTGAAGAAAGATTCCCCACTGCGGCAGCCAACCCCACAGCAGCTCGCCCTGGGCGCGGGCAATCTCCTGAAGCTCCAGGGTTCCGTACACCATGAGAATACCGATGACGGACAGGCCCATGGCGATTTCATAGGAAATCATCTGCGCTGAACCCCGCACGCCACCCAGGAGGGAAAATTTGTTATTCGATGCCCAGGCACCGATGACTATCCCATAGACGCCCAGCGATGCCAGAGCAAAGATATAAAGGATGCCGATGTTGAGGTTTGCAACCTGAAGATTGATGACCCGCTCACCAACGATCAAAACATCGCCGAAGGGGATCACCGCGAAGGTCACAAGCGCGGGAAACAGCGCCATGCATGGAGCCAGCGTGTGGAGCAATCTGTCTCCCTGCGCCGGGATAAAATCTTCCTTGGTCAGAAATTTGAGGGGATCGGCAATCATCGTATTGACCAGCCCCATTCCAGCGAAACCGAATACTGAGGCTCGATTGGCGCCAATACGATCCTGAATGAGTGCGCTCCCTTTGCGTTCCACCCAGCCAAGAACACCGGCCAGGTTGAGCACCATGAAAATGACCAGAAAAGCCTTGGCTGCGATGATCCCGATGTCAATGATCATGATTACCCCGCCGCATCCCCGCCCAGTTGGATTCCCTGGCTCCCGATGGCGGCATAGTTGAGTCCGCGATAAGCCGCTATCTCTTGCGCCACCGCCCCAAAGACGTCGGCGGGGCTCGAGTAACCTACTCTCTCGCCCGCGGCATCGAGGAGTCGTATGAAGATCTCCGCGTCTTGGAGCACACCGTCCGGCGGAGTCAGCGCCGTGTTGACTTTCTGCACCCGCCCCTTGCGATTGGTGTAGGTACCTTCCTTTTCCCCGAAATGGGTCGCTGGGAGAAACACATGGGCCAGTTTTGCGGTTTCCGTCATGCGGCTCTCTTGGACAACAAGAAAGGTCAGCTTTTGCAGGGCAGTGCGGATTTTCTCCGGGTCATTGTCAGCTCCCGTCACATCCTCGCCGACGATA
>JBFJNS010000096.1:0-8880 GCA_041618055.1 Binatia bacterium | reverse complement strand
GCGATGAAATCAAGCGGCTCGAAGATCACATGGGTGGTGCCGTCCCGGTACGGCGTCTTGAGCTGGTATCGGACGTTGCCTTGGCGGGTCAGAGTCAAGCGCTCGTTGGCGATGGCCGGTCTGGCGATGTAGCGGCACAGCCGCTCCAACTTGGCTCGTTGATGCGCGCCTGCCGCAACCCCGCAATGGAGGGAAAAGCCTGCGGCTTTGCCCGCATTCGCCTGAAGACATCCCGCGGCTGCTGGAGCGCCTGGACAAAGGCTTCGACATGGTCATCGGCGCACGGGGCCGGGAGTCACAGGCCAATGTCGGCAGGGCAACCGCCAACTCGATTTACAACCGGCTCGCCGGCTGGATGGTGGGACGGACCATACCCGACCTGACATCGGGATTCCGCGCCGCGGACAGCGAAAAGTTCAAGGAGTTCCTGTATCTGTTGCCCAACGGCTTTTCCTACCCGACCACCATCACCATGGCCTTTTTCAGAGCCGGCTACGGCGTCGATTTCGTACCTATTTCGGCTGGACGGCGCGCAACACCAAGTCATATTAGTCCGCTCAAAGACGGAATTCGTTTTTTATTGATCATTTTCAGAGTGGGAACCCTCTACTCACCGCTGAAGATATTTTTTCCCTTGAGCATGCTCTTCTTCCTCATGGGCGCCGCCTACTACGTCTACACTTACGCTGTCTTGAATCGTTTTACCAATATGGGCGCCGTGCTGTTTATTACCTCTCTGCTCATATTTCTCATTGGCCTGGTTTCAGAACAGGTTACCAATCTCCTTTACAGCCGGAGGGAAGAGTGAAAAGCGGCCGGCCCAACGAAACGCTTAAGGCGAATCTGTCGCTTGAGGATCGGACCAACTATTAGTCGCGTGGCGTGCCTCCCATACTCAGCCTCTTTGCGAGTACTTCGATGATCGCTCGTCGGCGACAAAAAGTTCAAAGGATCTCTTTACACACAGTAATTTTCCGAACACACCCAAGCATTTCAAAATCCGGATACCGAACGCTCGCAAATAAATGGCCACGAATACGTGCTTGGGGAAATGCTGTTTTAATGAACCGAATCTTATGCCTTTCGAAAGCGACGTCATCCGTGACTGAACTCATTCCAATGCCGTACGGAAAAGTTGCAACGCTCACCGGAATGTATTCAAACCGTAAGTCTGGGTCGACGAAGCATCTCAAATTCAGATCGTAATCGGCGAAAACGGGATAGGTTGAATCATACCTGTACTTCTTCCAGACGCTGCGCGGATAACACATACACTGATGGCATATGCTTCGTGCTTCCAACCTATACGCACCGAAGGGTCAATCGTACAGGCGCTTCAAGCGAAGACGGTAAACGTCCCCGTAATAGATCACAGAACTGTCCTTTAAGTATGACGGAACTTCCGAAAAAATCCTCGAGCAGAACATCGTCCGCACCTAGGAAATAAATCCATTCCCCGGCAGCCAATGCTAAACCCTTATTCATCGCGTCATATACGCCTTTGTCTGGCTCATTCGACCAGTAGGAAATCCGGTCATCATACTTTTAGAGAATGGAGAGCGTTTCATCTTGAGAGCCACCGTCGATGATAAGGTGGTCAATGTTATCGTACGCTGGCTTGATGCTCCGGATAGCAATTTCGAGCGTTGCCCCTCCCTGCAAAACCGGGGTTATGATGCTGATGAGTGGTGCCTCTGGCGATGATTACCGCCCTTGATCCGGTCTCAACCGAAGCCGCCCTCACCGCCGATTCCCGCCAGTCATCTTTTTGCGGCTTCGTATCGTGGAAACACCCAATTTTTACTAAAGTGTAAATCTGACATTAACTGATCTTGCCGCTGAGCACTCGTTGTCGCCAAACATGCAGACCCGCTACTACGTAAATTTAACGGCGAACTTTCTGGGATCGAGCTGGATGGCGATTCTCCAACTCGCCGCCATTCCCTTCTACATAGATACGGTAGGAATCGAAGCATATGGTCTGATTGGCTTTTTTACAACGCTGTTGATTACCTCACGCGCATTCGACCTTGGTCTGACAAATACGATCAATCGCGAACTCGCCCGTCTATCGGCTCAGCCCGACGAGGCTCTGCGGGCAAAGAGTTTCGTTCGCACGATTGAAGTCATCTATTGGCCAATCTCGTTGTCACTCGGGGGCGCTATTTGGTTGGGTTCGTCTGCGCTCGCTCGACACTGGCTCAACGCTGGAAACCTTTCTGAATCCGACGTCAGCGGTGCGACATCTCTTATGGGGGTTGTAATCGCGCTGCAAATGTTGGTGGCTTTCTATCATGGCGGCCTCATGGGTCTGCAGCGCCAGGTAGTGGCCAATCTTATACGGGCAACAATGGGAACTATCAGCGTTGTCGGTGGTGTTCTATGTCTATATCTGATTTCGGCCGAGATACGGATTTTCTTCATTTGGCATGCGGCAGTCAGCGTGGCGCATGTTGCCATCATCACTTTAGCTCTTTGGGGTCAACTTCCGCCAGCCGAAACCAAAGTTCGATTTTCATTCTCCGAGATCAACCGCAACCTGCCATTCGCCGCAGGTATGGGCGGTATTGGAATATCTGCCCTCGTTCTCTCTCAGCTTGACCGTTTGATCCTGAGCAAACTCCTTTCCCTGGAGATGTTTGGATATTACGTGCTTGGCTATACGTTCGGGAGCGCCTTGTACTTGATAATTATCCCGGTCTTCAATGCAACTTTGCCGCGGCTGTCGGCTCTCGTAGCACAGAGAAATCCTGCTAATCTTAGACAGGCGTATCGTGCAGGCGTGCGTTTGATGGCTACTCTTGTATTGCCGTCGTCAGCGGTCCTCGTGGTGTTTGCCGAGCCGCTGTTGAGGGCTTGGACCGGCAGCCCAGAGGCGGCGCATTTTGCGGCGCCGATTGCCGCAATGATTGCGGCCGGCACGGCCTTGAACGGATTAATGCACCTGCCTTTCGCGCTGCAGATTGCTTACGGCTGGACTAGTATCGGTCTTACGATCAACTTACTGTTCATCGCAATCATGGTTCCCGCGCTGATCTTCGCTGTCGAGCAATCTGGAGCCCTAGGTGCCGCGACAGTGTGGCTTGGGCTCAACGCCCTTTACATGCTGCTCGGTGTACCGTTGACCCATCAAAAGATTCTTCGCGGTGAGACATTCCTGTGGTTTGTCCGTGGCGCGCTACTTCCCATCGCAATAGCCTCGCTTATTGTGCTGGTCGCGTCGACCGCGCCCTATCGGGAATACAATTCCGTCCAGCTTGTCGCTTTTTGCTTGTTCACCATTTTGGCCGGCGTGCTGACAGCGTCACTTTGCTCTGCGGAAACGAGGAGGTGGCTGTCCATACGGCTCAAACTGGGGTTCGGATTCAGACGTATATCCTGACGCCAGTCGATCGCCCGAATGCTAGACGTGAAACGTCATGACAATGTGTACGTAGACGCGCCCTCTCCTCCGCCGCTGAGGCCAGCCGAACTGGTATTCCACGCTTGTAGAGGCGCGCTTCTTTCTCCTTTGTGTTGGCTCCTGGCGTACCGGTTCCCGACACCGGGACTGCGTTTCCGCAGAATGTCGGCACTGATGGGCATACGTTCCCTTATCCGGTCGACGAGGATGTCAGTGCTACGCTCGGCGTACAACCTTCTGTTTTATCCGATGGATTCGACGCGCTACTTCGAATTCGATGCTCTCTGGGACTTTTTAACGGCCCGGTTCCCCCTTTCGGGAAGATATCTCGATATCTCCTCGCCGCGTCTGTTTCCTCTGTCGGTACTAGACAAGAACCCTGACGTGGACGCCGTCTTGATGAACCCAGATCCGTCCGACCTAGACGCGACGAAATCCTTGGCCAGGCTGCTTAAGTTAGACGGACGCTGTGAGTTTTCTGATAACCTGATAGGCGACCTAAAAAAAGCCGACGAGTCATTCGATATAATTTCCAGCGTTTCTGTGTTCGAGCACATTCTGGAAGATAGAGCGGCGATTGAAAGGGCATGGTCGTTATTGAAAAAAGGGGGAACACTTTTACTTTCCGTGCCCTGTGCGGCCAAAAGCTGCGAGCAATTCATAAACGAGAATTTCTATGGCGTACTTACCCCCGACGAGCGAGGTTACGTGTTTTGGCAGCGTATCTATGACGAATCCCTTTTGGAAAAAAATATCTTCAGCGTCACTGGCCCCCCCGTCCGAATCTCCATATACGGGGAGGTATCCCCGGGCATTCTTTCTAGGAATTTCGAGAAAAAGCGCGCGTCCAGGGCATATCCGTTCTGGGCCGAGCCGGTAATAATGGGCAGACACTTCAGACGATACGATTCGATATCAGCGCTGCCTGGAGAGGGCGTCGCTGCCATGGAGTTGACAAAACGATGAGTGGCTCTGATCTGAGCATCTGCATTGCCACCCACAATCGTTGCGAGTTTCTCGAATCCACGCTGCGGAATATTCTCCAGCAGGCGACAGACCGGGTAGAAATTGTGGTCGTCGACGGCGCTTCCACCGACGGCACGGAAAAATTAATGGCCGCGCTCACTGATACTTTTCCGAACCTAAAGTATTTTCGCCTGGAAACCAACGGAGGGATCGATCATGACTTCAATATAGCGGTGGAGCGCGCCTCCGGAAGATATTGCTGGCTCATGTCCGACGACGACAGCCTCGTGCCCGGGACCATGGCCCGCGTGCTTGACGCCATCGACCAGGGTCATTCGCTGGTCGTGGTGAACTCACAGGTACGCAACCGGGATCTTCGCATTGTTCTTCAGGATCGGAGATTGCCAATTGTCGAATCGCGTGTATATCCGCCTCAAGAACATGAACAGCTATTCATAGACCTCGCCAACTACCTCTCGTTTATCGGATGCGTGATCATACATCGCGATATCTGGCTCAATAGGTGCCGTGACGAATATCTCGGCAGCTACTTTATTCATGTCGGAGTGATTTTCCAGAAGCAACTTCCAAACAGCGCGCTGATTATCTCGGAGCCGTTGGTGCTCGTTCGACACGGGAATGCGTCATGGACGAGCCGGGCGTTCGAAATTTGGATGTTCAAATGGCCATCTCTCATTTGGTCTTTTCCCAATATCAGTGAGAAAGCAAAAGCCAAGGTTTTTCTGCGGCATCCCTGGAAAAAAATCAAAAAGCTGTTGTCAAACCGTGCCAAAGGCGCGTATTCGATCCGCGAGTACGAATTTTTCCTGCGTCCGCGCATCAACAATCCCTGGCGCTCTTTTGCCGCCAAGCTCGTTGCCCTGACCCCGGGCGTGGTCGCGAATCTTTTGATGCTTACTTATTGCCTTATAACCTATCCACGGCACGCTATTGATCTGGTTGATCTGCGAAACAGTCGTTTCTGTCCTTTCAGATACCGTTAATGGCTCGAGGGATTGCGGAGAAGTAGGCAGAAGACCCGGCCCTGAACTCGAGGAGTCAAGGAATGGCAGCGGCTTTAATTACCGGAATCAATGGCCAGGATGGCTCATATCTGGCCGAGCTTTTGCTCGGAGAAGGCTACGAGGTGCACGGTACGGTTCGTGACTTTCAATCTTCCGACCTTTCTCGCATCGAGCATCTGCGGCGTGATCTATCGATAATCGAGCGGGATTTGGCGGACGACAATTCCTGGTCGCCCTTACTCGAAAAAATCCAACCTCGGGAAGTATATAACCTGGCCGCCCGCGCTTCGAGCGCGACATTATTCGACGAACCTGTCCTTACGGCAAAAATAAACGGGCTCGCGGTGGCACGCCTGCTCGACGACATCCGCACGGTCAATCCGGCGATCCGCCTGTGTCAGGCATCAAGCCGTGAAATTTTCGGAAGCCCCGCGACTGCGCCCCAGGCCGAGAATACGCCGCTGCAGCCTCGAAATCCGTACGGGGCCTCTAAACAGTATGCCGACGCCATGGTTCGGATTTACCGAGAGCGATACGGCATGTTCAGCTGCTCAGCTATACTTTTCAATCACGAGAGTCCCCGCCGCGGCCCCGAGTTCGTAACCCGGAAAGTGACCTCGGCAGCGGCTAAGATTAAACGCGGATTTATCGACGAATTGCAGTTAGGGAGCCTTTCCGATCGTCGGGACTGGGGATTTGCCGGAGACACGGTGCGCGCCATGTCGCAGATGTTGCGCCAAACCGAACCGGATGATTACGTGATCGCAACCGGCGATGTCCATACCGTGCGGGATCTTTGCGAGGTGGCGTTTTCGAGAGTCGGACTGGATTACCGATGCTTCGTACGTGAGAGTTCGGAAGAACACGCTCCGGACCCCGTTCCCCTGGTCGGTGACTCCGCAAAAGCGCGACGAGTTCTCGGTTGGAAGCCGACAATCACTTTCGAGCAACTAATCCAAATGATGGTGGATGAGGATCTTCGCACGTTGAAATGATTGCCCTCGATCGGCCGCTCTCGAGCCGAGGGTCAAGAACCGTCCTTTGGAAGCATGCTCCAAGCCCCCCTAAATTAATCGATGTATTCAAAAATTGAAAGTTGCCGCATTTGCGGAGGCAAGCAACTCGCACCGATTCTTGATCTTGGGGAGCAGACCCTCACTGGCGTTTTCCCTTCTCATAAAAATTCCCGCCTGACGAGCGGACCATTACGATTAGTGAAATGCATCGAGGCGCATGGTTGCGGGCTCGTTCAACTCGAGCACTCCTACGATCTCGAAGAACTCTATGGTGATAATTACGGATATCGATCCGGCCTCAACCGGCACATGGTGGCGCATCTCCAAAACCACGTGGACAAGATAATCGATCTCGTAGATTTGAGCCCAGGTGACATGGTCGTCGACATCGGAAGTAACGACGCAACAACACTGAAATCATTCCCAAATAAGAATATTCGTCGCGTTGGAATTGACCCGACGGGTGAAAAGTTTCGTCAATACTATTCACCCGATATTACTTTGATTCCCGACTTCTTTTCCGACAAAGTCTTTCGCGATCTTTACCCGGATTCGAATCCCAAGATAATTACCTCGTTCGCCATGTTCTATGATCTGGAACGCCCGATGAATTTCATGCAGCAGATCTATGACATACTCGATGACGACGGGATCTGGGTATTCGAGCAAAGCTATCTTGGGTCAATGATCGAAACCAACTCTTACGACACAATCTGCCACGAGCACTTGGAATACTATGCGATTCGACAAATTCAGTGGATGGCCGAAAAAATCGGATTCCGCATCTGCGATTTCGAGTTCAACGATATCAATGGAGGCAGTATCGCGATCACCATGTGCAAGCAATCCGCTGAATACCCGATTATCGAAGAACGTGTAGAGCATTTAATCGAGGAGGAGGCTGAAAAAGGCTATCAGACGCTGGATCTGTATGAACAATTCGCTAACAATGTGTCGAAAAACAGAGTCGAGATACTGGAATTCATTGCCGATAGGAAAACCAACTCGGAATCGGTCTGCGGCCTCGGCGCTTCGACGAAGGGCAACGTAATCTTGCAGTACTGCGGCCTGACGTCAGACGATCTCGAGTTTATTGGCGAAGTCAATCGCGACAAGTTCGGCTGTTACACCCCTGGTACGCATATTCCGATTCGACCCGAAGACGATCTTTTTACGTCGGAGCCGGATTACGTCCTCGTGTTACCGTGGCATTTCCGACAATTTTTTTTAGATTCCTCGAAATTCAATCGATTCCGGCTCGTGTTTCCGCTGCCCAAAGTGGAAATCATTCCGCCCCGAGCATAGGCGGATGGAGTCACCCGGCAGACATCGAGCGCACACTCACTTCATCGCCGGTATTCCGTAGCGAAACAGCATGACGAGTTTTCGGGGAACCGGGCTCGTGGTGGAGAAAAATCGCGACGCGCTCACTGTTCGTCGCTTTTGAACAGTCCGACTTTGCTCCCTGAGCCGGTGACGATTACGCCACAGTTCATGAAAGCAGTTCCAGTAGACGTCTCGCCAGATTCGGAAATTCCATTTTGCGACAGACAAAAACAATCCTTCGCCGATCAAAGCCAGAAGGTGCAGCGGCAGAATCAGGTTGAGCCAGGGGACCGTGTAGCATACCAACATGCTGTAGCTTATATTGCGCTCACTCAGGCGTCTGCTCCGAATTGTCGTGTCTGGGTCAATTTCTGCGCCAGAGTATAAGCAGGATAACCGGGGTGGTTGAAGGCAGCCAACGGTACGAAGTGGGTCGTGGTTGTGCGCTGCGAACGATCTGAGGGATTGGGTGTGACCCGAGGGCACCCGCGGGAGACGCGATTCGGTGCCCTGGCGGGATTCATCGGCGGAAATCCGCGGGGTCGGGAGGAGCGCGAGCGTACGCGAGGCGAGCGGGGCCATGCCGATGCCCGACTCGGCATCCTTGCCTGAGAAGCGGGTGGCTGGGCGCTAGTCCGTGAGGCCCGGCAAACATCCCTGGGGTGGCGCGCGGGGCGCGGGGGTGCCCGCGTCGCCACCAGCGATGGAACAGTTTGGGGGCCTCTTAAGAGGGCTCTGAAAATGGGCTGTCCGGACGCCGGGGACAACTCGGGTGATACACCGCCTTCCGAGCCGAACCAGATTAGCGCACTTGAAATTCTGAGCTTGCTGCGCGGAAGGTTTTCGGGATGGACAGGGCTTGGGCAGCTTCGGGAAGGTGGGCACCTCACCTTTTGCTTAGGCTTGGTGCAAATTTGGCGCACCATGGCACGCAAATCTCCGCAATTGTCCGATACAATCCAAAAGCTGGAAGCCGCTAAGTGTTTGATTTTTGGTGGCGCTCTAAAGCGGAGAATTGAGCGGGTTTGTGGCTGCACGGGACTTGAAAACCGTTGACCCGCAAGGGTCCGGGGGTTCGAATCCCTCCCTCTCCGCCAATCCCAAAGAGTCGACCGGAGGCCGGCTCTTTGGGATTGTGGCGAGG
>JBFJNS010000095.1:0-8882 GCA_041618055.1 Binatia bacterium | reverse complement strand
GTATGCGCCCGACGAACTGGTCATGATGGACAAGGCTGAGAGCGCGCTTTACAGCATCGATATGGAAATAGGGCAATCGTATCCCGCAGTCCACCGCGTAGCCGTCTTGGGTGATGTCAAGCACCTAAACATCGTTGAAGAAACTCTGCATCGCTATGGCATTCAGGTCGTTTTTCATGCGGCCGCGTACAAGCATGTGCCGATGATGGAGTTCTATCCCAAGGAAGCGGTTCTCAACAACGTCATCGGAACTCACAGGTTGGCCCAAGCCGCCATAAGACATGACGTCGAGCGGTTTGTTTTGATTTCCACCGACAAAGCGGTGAATCCAACAAACGTGATGGGGGCGACCAAGCGGGTAGGGGAGCTCTATATCCAGGCTCTGGCGCAGAACGGGAAAGAGCAGAAGACAATTTTTTCCGCCGTGCGTTTCGGCAACGTTTTGGGGAGCAACGGAAGCGTGATTCCAGTGTTCGTGCAGCAGATCAATCGCGGCGGCCCTGTGACGGTCACGCACCCGGAAATGAAGCGCTACTTCATGACGATTGCGGAGGCTGTCCAACTGGTTTTGCGAGCCGCCACATTGGGTCAGGGCGGCGAAGTGTTTGTGCTGGAGATGGGCAAACAGATCAAAATCTTGGATATGGCCCGGCACCTCATTCGAATCTGTGGGTTCATCCCGGAGAAGGAGATTCCTATCACCTTCGTGGGATTGAGACCGGGGGAGAAACTGCAAGAGGAATTGAGGGGAGCGGATGAAACCCTTGTGCCTTCCAGCATCGAAAACATACAACTGGTGCGCTCGGAATGGGTCCCGTCTCTCTCGTATATGTTGAACAGGGTTGGTGAACTGGAGCGTCTGGCCATAGCAGGAAATCCGGAAAACGAAATCATCGATGTGATTTATGGCATGGTGCCAACCTTTCAACCGGATAGAGATGATGAAATCAAGAGGCCGTGAGGGAGTCTTCCGGCTTTCGATCCAGCGCGGTTAGCGCACTCGGCTATATGACCCATAGGAGGCAATCAATATGGCACCAGGCGGTGTGACGAGGGATTCGGTCGTAAGTGTCAGCGCAGACCAAGTTTCTTGTGATATGGGGGGAGAGACGGCAATTCTCCACGCGGTATCCGGCAACTATTTCGGTCTGAACGGGGTTGGTGTGCGCGTTTGGGACCTGATCCAAAGGCCGCAATCGGTAGGGGTATTGCTCAAGACACTATTGGACGAATACGATGTCGAACCTGCTCAGTGTGAGCGTGACTTGCTGGCGATACTTAACACTTTGGCAGACAGGGGATTGATTCAGGTCGAAAATGAGAAAACTGATTAAGTTCCTTGCGCTGCCGTCGTCCGAGCAGCGCCTTCTGATCGGCGCTTGGGTGGTTGTGGGGTTGGTGCGGCTCGGATTGTGCCTCCTTCCGTACCGGACTCTTTGCGCGCTACTTGGGCGATTTGAGCAATCAAAGGGCCGCCGTGGGGCGCACAAGCCGTCGGTACCCGTGGATCGCATCGTATGGGCGGTCAAAGCCGTCAGCAGGATCCTTCCCTCGGCGACATGTTTAACTCAAGCCATGGCAAGCAAGGCATTGTTGCGCAGGAATGGATATCTGCCGACGCTCCGGATCGGCGCTACCAAGAACGGGTCGGGAGAATTCCTGGCTCATGCGTGGCTGGAATATGAGGGCCGAGTTCTGATCGGCGGGGTTAGTGATTTGTCTCGTTATAGAAGCTTTCCTTCACTGGCCGACAGAGGCAGTTAGAGTGGCGTGCTCATGAGGGTCAATAAACTCAAGCGCCGGCTATGTTCCGTTCGAGTTTCGTGTTGGCGACCTCTGGCGCAAGCAGATTCGTGCTCTCCAAAGTGAAGAACTTCTCTTAGAGCTTCGAAAGGAAGATCGTGGGCTCCATCGTTGCAATACTTTGTCGCTCGGCCGCGGTAACGGCGGACCATGGCGAACGCATGTTGAGGGCGGCGCCTCATCGCGGCACGGATTACGAGATCAGAGAAGTCGGCGACTGCATCCTCGGTGTGTGCAACAGAGGGGATGCCGTCGACTCCACGATCTCGAGCAACAGTCGTTTCGCGGCGGTGTTTTCAGGCCGATTGGACAATTCCACGGAGCTATACAAGCTTCTGTCGCAGTCGGGCCAGCCGCCCAGGTCGACGGATCCGGCGGATATCGCGATCGCGGCGATTAAGGCCTTTGGCCTGGGTGCTCCCAATCGTATGCGCGGGGTCTTTGCCGGCGTTGTGACCGACGGCCATTGTGTCTGGTGCTTTCGGGATCACCTGGGCTTGAAGTCTCTCTATTACCGAGAGGATCCAAAGGCATTTTTCTTAGCAACCGAAGCGAAGCAAATCATCGCGGGTGCCGGCATAGGCCGGGAGCCAAACCTCGCCGCAATCGAGGATATTTTCTACCGCAGAAAGGAAGATGAAACCGCTTGCGCGTTGCAAGGCGTGAACCGCTTGCCCCAGGCAACGACGTTCTCTTTCTCGAGGGATAGGGCGAGCGATCCGTACCGCTATTGGCGGCCTGTAGAGTTGCTTGAGACTGTGCCTGTTGCGCCGCAAGAAGTGGGTGAAAAGTTCAATGAGCTGTTTGCCCAGGCCGTCCGGCGCAGCCTGACAGCCGAAACGGTGATTTCTCTTAGCGGTGGGATTGATTCTTCAGCAGTCGCCGCATTCGCGGCGCCCCAACATCTGGCGCTGACGGGCCGGCCGCTGACGGCGCTATCGGCGGTGTTTCCGAATCTGCCCAAAGTGGATGAGAGCGCTTATATCCGGATGATCGTCGACTACCTGGGCATGGATCTCCGCACGTACGAAATAAAGGCAGGGATGCTCGACGACGTGCAGGAGTGGTGCAATTTGCTGGACGGACCTATCCCGACGGTTGCGATCCCTGAAATGCATGAGAACTTCGCGCTCGCCCGCCAGCTTGGCTTTAACAATGTCCTGACCGGCGAGCTCGCGGAGTTTGTGATCGCTTTTCACTTTCATACGATGCCCCACCTGCTCACGCGCTTGAGGTGGAGAGCGCTTTGCCAACTAATGCTTATGGAACGGCAGAGGGGTAAGTCGCGAAAGCACCTCTTTAAGCAACTCGTGCTTGCGTTGGCACCTGGATCCGTAATCCACGGGTACTCGAGATTGAGGCATGGCGATCGCGCGGAAAACTTCCCGGATTGGGTGGATCCGCTCCACGTTCACCGGGGCCGCGTTCATCGCAATATTCTCCCGCCTGCGCATCGCCGCTGGTCAGAACAACAGCTTCTCGCATTCGAAGGGTCGACATTCATGATGGATGCCGATGACCTGTGCGCCTCGGTGAGCGGCGTAACGGTCCGTCGTCCTTTTGTCGACATCGACCTCTGGGAGTTCTTCCTCAGCCTGCCGGCGCAGATCAAGTTTCCTGACCTTCGCTCAAAGACCCTGGTGCGAAGGCTTTTGCGCGGCAAATTGCCGGATGAGATCCTCGACCGCCGAGATAAGACCGTGTTTAACGATCACGTGATGGCTCACGTGGATTATCCGGTGCTACGGCAATTCCTTTTGAGCCCGAACCACCATGTCGCCGGCGTCGATTACCGGCGTTTGGCAGAGCACATAGAACGCCAGGATTTCAAACTGACGGACTGGGTCTGGGCAATTACCCTTGTCCGGATTCACGCCTTTTTAAGCCTATGGTAAAGAATCAACACGCTCCATCGAACGGCGCCGGGGCGGTACCGCCATCGGTCTTCGGATTCAACATTCGATCCTCGGTGCCTCTAAAGTTTCTTCGCACGGGGGAAAGCGCGGACAGTCTGGAAATCCGCGCGGAAATGGAAATGTCCATGCCACCTCCCGGCAGCCCCTCGTTGACTTGGAAACTCCAGGGACCGAGTCAAGACGTGAGGGCCGAGCTTTACGACATCGATCACCGGTATCGATATTATGTCTCAGATGCCGGGTGGTATGACATTGACCCGGGGAACGGTGTCATTCGGATTCCTGTAGACGGCGACGAGGTCATGCGGGAACAGCGCTTATGGGGATTGCCGACACTGTTGTGCTCCATGCACAGGCAGGAATTCTTTTTGCATGCTGCAGCAGTGGAGGTTGATGGAGGCGCGGTACTTTTCGCGGCGCCGGGACGCCACGGCAAAACGACACTGGCGATGGCGTTTCACCGGGAAGGGTACCGGGTCCTCAGCGAGGATTCGGCCTGCTGTCGGCTAACGCCGTTCCCAACGTTGCTTCCCGGGCCCGCCGTGCTGCGTATTCGCCCCGACGTTTTTGACGGTTATACGCCTGCGGGTGCTCACATCGTGTCGCTGTCCAATGATCGAGTCTATTTAGTCCTCGATGAAACCCGCAAAGGAACCGACGACCCGATCCCCATCAAGGCCGTGATCTTTCTGAGGGAATCGGAAAACGAAGTTCACCTCGAGCGCATGGCCGCGCCGAAGTGTCTTCCAGACCTTTGGGCGCTGAGTTTCCGCCTGCCGAACGAGGCGTCTCGCGCCCAGTCATTTCTTCAATTGAGCGGGTTGGCCAGCCGAGTCCCCATGTGGAACCTCTATCGGCCCATGCGTCTCAATAGCCTGCGCAAGACAGTAGCCAAGATTCTCAACGTATTACCGCAGTAAATCTGGTAGCCAAATCATATTTTTCGAAGCGAGAGCGAATTCATGAAGATAGACAAGCAGACCCGGAGGAGGACCATCACCAACGTCGTTCGCGGCCGTTTGGCGCGCAGGGACGCAGCCAAAATCCTCGGGGTAAGTCTTCGGTCCGTCCATAACTACGTCACGAGATATTTGCAGCGCGGCCCGGAGGGTTTGCTCGATCGACGACGCGGCCACTTTCGCAAGATCGGGCCAGACCAGGAAGTCTGGATCGTCACTTGTAAACTCGATGGTCGCCATCGTTCGGCGCGTTGGATCCGCGATCGATTAAAGCTGCCCGTCAGCGCGGAGACGATTCGGCGCGTATTGCTGAAGCACCAACTGGATCGTACGAACTCGCAACCGCGAAGCGTAAACTCCAGGAGTCAATACAGATGGGATCCGTTTTAAGAGGTGTGATGAAAATTCAAACTTGGAATGTGAAAACTCTGTGTTGCCGTAAAAAAGACATGTGCGTTGACGAAAGATCGGCTGCCCTGGTACAAAGGAATTGAAAAATGCAGGAAGGAAGGAGACAGATCATGGATCACAAGAAGGCTTACGAGACGCCCCAATTAATCGAATACGGCTCAATCGCTGAGCGTACTCTCGATAATCCGGGCAAGGGCGACAAGAGCGATAACACGAACTTCCTGACGGATAAGTTCGGAGAGTTTTCGCACCCCGCCTCTTAATTTTCCATCTTTATGCATGTGCCAGGCTGCGCCCGCGCCCAAGCGGATGAGCGTGGCCTGGCGTTCGAAGCGGCGCGCGCCGATCTTTTCAGGGTGGCCCGCGTGGTTTTCTCTTGAGAGTGGCCGTTCTGCATGCCACCATTGTTTTGATCCATCCCGGATTCTGCGGTTCTATTTAGCGTAAAAAAGCGAATGATCAATCTTCCGGAATGTCCTATTTTCCGGGTGACTCAGGTATCGTTGCGGAAAAGCGCCAAGTGATTGACGGTATCCGGCCACCGGCGAATGTAACCCGCCGCTTGAATGCGGGACAGAGATAGGTTTGCGGGCCTTCACCACGAATTCGGGTTCGAGAACGACTTTGAAAGATCACCTGTCCAAGTTCCTGTTGCAGCTTGCGTACGTACCGAGAACCTTCGAGCTGATCTGGAAGGCGGCTCGAGGCTGCACCCTCGCCTGGGTCAGCCTGCTCATTCTCGAGGGGCTGTTGCCGGGAGCGGCGGTTTACCTGACCCGTCCGCTTGTCGATAGTCTCTCGGTAGCCGTCGGTTCCGGCGGCGACGCGGACAGCATCCGGCGGCTTTTGTTTTACGCGGCGCTGATGGCGGGAACGGTGATTTTGATGGATCTGGTGCAGACGGCCAATGCGTGGGTTCGCCTGGCGCAGGCGGAGTACGTGCGAGACCACTTGAATGGACTGATCCATCAGAAGTGCGCGGCGGTGGATCTCGAGTTTTACGAGTCGCCGGAATATCACGACAACCTGGAGCGGGTGCAAAACGACCTCAACAATCGCCCGCTCACGCTGCTCGAGAGTGCGGGCAGCCTGGTTCAGAACTCGCTTACGTTGCTGACTGTCGGCGTGCTTCTCGTGCCTTACGGCATTTGGCTCCCGTTTGCGCTTCTGGCGAGCACGCTGCCAGCGCTGTTTGTCGTGCTGCATTACAACAGGCGTTTTTATCACTGGTGGAACCAAAGTACAGAGTCACGGCGCCGCGCCCGGTACTACGAATCGGTACTCACGAACAGTTACACGGCCGCGGAGCTGCGGCTGTTCGATCTGGGCGGCTTTTTTCAGCAGGCCTATCTGCATCTGCGCGGCCGTCTGCGGGGAGAGCGGCTGAAGCTCACGCGCGATCAAAGCCTGGCACAGCTGGCAGCCGGGTTTTCCGGCCTGCTGATCTCTGCAGGGGCAATCGGCTGGATTCTGTGGCAGGGACTGCACGGTCGAGCTACTCTCGGCGACCTTGCGCTCTTCTATCATGCTCTGAGCCGCGGCCAGAATCTGATGCATGCACTGCTGAGAAACCTGGCCCAGATCTATAACAACACTCTGTTTCTTGGCGATCTTTTTGCTTTTCTGACACTGTCGCCCAAGATTGTCGAGCCGGCGAACCCGTTAAAGACACCGAGGCAATTGAGCGGCGGAATTCGGCTTCGCGGCGTTACATTCCGCTATCCGGGAAGCGAACGACGAGTCCTGACGGAGTTTGATCTCGCCATTCCGAGCGGGCAGGTAGCTGCGCTCGTCGGGCCTAACGGCGCCGGAAAGAGCACGCTCATTAAACTCCTGTGCCGTTTTTACGACCCCGAAGAGGGCCGGATTGAAATCGACGGGACCGACATTCGGAATTTCTCTCCCCAGGAGTTGCGGCGGGTCATCACCGTGATGTTTCAGTGGCCGGTCGCCTACCACCTGACCGCGGAACAAAATATCGCCATCGGGGATTTGCACAATACGCCTGATCGGGAGCGGGTCGAGACGGCCGCGCGGGCGGCGGGCGCTCATGAAGTGGTGGCGCGATTGCCAAACGGCTACGATACGCAGCTCGGAAAATGGTTTGTGAACGGGAGCGAATTGAGTCGGGGCGAGTGGCAGCGGCTTGCTCTCGCGAGAGCTTTTCTGCGCGAGGGACAGATTATTATCCTGGATGAACCGACGAGTTCCTTGGACGCTTGGGCCGAGGCCGATTGGTTTGATCGATTCCGCGTGCTCGCCGCAGGTCGCACGGCAATCATCATTACACATCGCCTATCGATCGCGAAACGCGCGGACGTGATTCATGTGATGAACGAGGGCCGGGTTCTGGAATCGGGAACGCACGAACAACTTCTGTCCCAACGCGGGCCTTACGCGTCTTCGTGGTCGGCGCAGATGGACAGGGCCCCGGCGCTAGCCCCAGTCCCATCGGGTCGAGTCTCAACGTTGAACCGAGTCAAGTAAACGCCAGAGCGTAAAAGCAAAGGTCAAGGCTCAGGATTCGATAATAAAAAGGCAGACGGCCTGAGGTTCCTATGTTACGCCCGGCATCGGCTTGGCGGCAATTTGGCGAGGCCACGACAGCGATTTTAGAGTTGCTTAGCGAGGAGAACGGCGCGAGGTGCGGACTGATCGCGCTGCAAAACGTGATATTGTCTTCATAAGAGGTTCAGGCGGATGATACCTACTGCGTTCTCAGGCTTGCCGAGACGGGAAGCGAAGTTGCTTCTTGCCTGCTCACGTACTTACATCGAGGCGGCTGTCGCCAAGCAAATAAAATCATTGCTCGAGGGTGATCTGGATTGGGACTATCTTCTGGCCGCTGCTCAGCGGCATGGGGTGGCGCCGCTGCTTTATTCGAGCCTTGACCGCATCTGCCGGGATGCTGTTCCCGCTTTGCGAATGAACGCGCTACGGAATCACTTTCGCGCTAATGCAGCGCGAAATCTGCTTTTTGCCGCTGAGTTGCTCAAGCTATTCGAGTTGTTCGAAGCGGAAAAGATCACGGCTTTGCCAATCAAAGGTCCCGTCTTAGCAGCGGCCGCTTACGGCAATCTCGCACTTCGTCAATTTGTCGATCTGGATGTTCTTGTGAAGGAACGAGACTTTCAGAAGGCGAAGTCCATGCTTCTTGCCCAGGGCTATCGCCCCTGGCGTGAGCTAACGCCCGCGCAAGAGGCGGATCACCTTCAGTCCAACCACGCCTACACGTTGATCAGCGCCGAGGAGCATGTTCGGTTGGATCTCCATTGGAGAATTGCGCAAAGCCGGTACTCGTTTGCCCTTGACGCGGAAACGTTGTGGAGGCGGAGAATGCGTGTCCCGTTTAGCAGAGGGAGTCTGCCAAGCCTTCCTCCCGAGGACTTGTTGCTCATTTTGTGCATACACGGCTCGAAGCATTGCTGGGAACGTTTGGCCTGGATCTGTGATATTGCGGAATTAGCTCGCGCCAATCCGGCTCTCGATTGGGACGAGATGATAAAGCGCGCCGCTGCTTTGAATAGCGAAAGAGCCGTGCTTTTAGGTTTGCATTTGGCACAAGCGTTATTGGATGCACCCCTGCCGCAGAGTATTTTGTCGAAGACAGCGGGTGAGAGGCGAATAAAATTTCTCTCGTCATTTGTTCGCAGACAGTTGTTTTCGCGAGAGCATAAGCCTCTCGGTTTGCTTGCGAAGACGGCTCTCTATGTGTCGATGAGGGAGCGGCCAAGGAATAAGCTTCCCTATCTCCTGTTCAGCCTGCGTACGGCTCTTACCCCCACGAAGAACG
>JBFJNS010000094.1:0-8939 GCA_041618055.1 Binatia bacterium | reverse complement strand
GTGAAGACCGGGGCCTGTCCAACGATGAACTCGGTTGCTGCGACCTGATTACCAGCATTCCGCTTGCCAATCCCTATCCCTCGCTGAATCTGGGCCAGGCAGTCATGCTGTACGCCTACAGCCTGGCGTCCCTGAAGACTGCGCCACGGCATATTAAGCCCAGCAAAAACCAGCAGGGGCAGTTGCTGGCTCTGAAGCAGCAAAAGCAACGCGTCCTGAATCATCTATTGAAGGCCACGTGGGATTAAAAAGGGAGGCTGTTTGCGTGAAGATCACGGTGAATTGTCCTGGGCCGTCAATTCGCACTATTTGGTTCGTGCCATCGCTTTCTCTTCTAGCCAAGACCGCAATTTGGCCGGTATTGTTCATTGAAAGACCAGACGTAAACTCTGCAAAGTCGCCGCCGCCGCCGACGCCGTTAGCGCTCGCCAAGACTGTGAAGGATTTATCTGCATTAATTCGAACCAAGCATCGGAGATTGGAACAACTGGGGCTGAAAGGCGCATCTACCAACAGTCCCACGGCTCCGGCGTCATTGATCACGACATTGCTGTTGATACCAACACTACTACCAAAAGCACTACTAATGTTGAAAAACTGAGTCTCCATGGTGCCATCGTGTAAAAAAATTACCCAATCTGGAGGATTTGGCGCTGGATTGAAAACTCGCCTGATGTAAGCGACGTCACCGAAGTTATTGATTGACGGCACAAACGAGACACCAAGACCAGGTAGTCGCGAATTCGTGCTGAAGAGAGAGTTAAGCGTGTAGTTCTGAGCCAAGACGTTGGTAGTTAGTAACGCTAGGAGCAAGACATTGCTTAGCGTCGCCACCAATAGCCCCAATCGATTCTCCCTCAGTTGGGTCATATTGCTGTCTTCCTTTCTTTTGTTGCTTCTGGTAAGGGACGCATCCTGTTGTGGGGCCTGGAGGTCACTCATGAAAAGTCTGTCAAGTCCTCTATATCTCGACTATCTTGAAGGTTGCTCTGACACTTGACCTGCACCGCAAAACCTTTCTCGTCGCTCTTTCCATGCACGCCTCGATTTCGTGAACCTACCATTTGGTTTAGGCTCCCGCCTTGTATTTAGTTTCTTTACCGATCGGCACCGCTTCCGCAGGACGAATAAATGCACCGACCCCATACGAGGTACTACTTTTTTGCGCCAACACCCGTTCTGCTTAAATAGTCGTAAGAGGTGGCGATTTCTTACAGCGCGTGAGCTTTTCCTGGGTTTTTCGCAGCTTAGCAAGGAGCCAGCTTTTTCTGGGCGGGAGAAAACGGGTATGCAATCGTCTTTCTTGAATGGATAAATCGAACCGATTCACCGTGCGCGCGATGCCCCGACAAACACGCATCGCACCGCCTGAAATCGTTCATAATGCCCTCGATTGCAGCCATGAGTCATTCTCCCCCTCGGCTGTCTTAAGCGTTGAGAGTCTTCGTCAAAAGATTTAAGAGGCGCGCCTGACACCGTCTTGCGCCTATAGGTCGCGGGCTCTTCAGGCCGAAGGGTAGGTACGAAGACAACGTTCTGGTTCAGTGAGAGCAGCGAGGCTGTGTGGTCTTTGGTTTGCCGAGTCTGATAGGTATTGCCAACCGGAACTAAGGGTATTACCATTCCGATATGGAGTTGATTTCCGTAAAGCTGCCGCCGGCGCTCCGTGCAAAGATTGCGGCGGAAGCACAGCGTCGCAACGTCTCCCAATCAACGATCGTGCGGGAGTCACTAGAGCGAGCGCTCGCGGGTTCCGCTAGCCGCGGGGTGGCAAGTTGCGCCGATTTGGCGGGCAGCTTGGTGGGGTCTTTCAGGAGTGGGCGAAGCGATCTCTCGACCAACAAAAAACTACTCGCTGACGCGATCGCTTCCAACGGGCGCCGTGGCCGCAAGCGTCATCGTTGATACCGGGCCGATTGTCGCGTTGCTCGATGCCGACGACCGACATCATGCCTGGGTCAAGGCTCAATTCGCACGTCTTCGCCCGCCGCTTATAACCTGCGAATCGGTGCTAACTGAGGCATGTTTCGTAATCGCTCGTGGGGCTGGAGACGCTGGCACTGTAATTCAGCTGGTCGAACGCGGAGTGCTTAGCGTCGTCCAATTATTGGACGTGGAAGCGGCATCCGTTGCGCGGCTGATGCGCAAATACAAAAACGTACCAATGTCCTTGGCCGACGCCTGCCTCGTGCGGCTCATCGAGCTGACGTCACAATCGACGCTTTTTACTCTGGATTCAGATTTCGCCATCTACCGTCAAAAAGGGCGACGTGTTATTCCGCTTTTAGCCCCGTAAAAGAGTAAAGAGTTATGACGAAAGCGTAGCGGAGAGGTCCATTGCTCGTGACCGGTAAGACCATATGCATACCGTGTCTGAGCTGTCTCACGACAAACAACCTTCGACCGCACCAGCAAACGCGCAAGCAATTGGTCAAACGATCGCAGTTATCTCGCACTCACCTCGGCGGTGTTAGGCCATAGAACTCGTTCGAGAGATTTAACGCACACATCGCTCGGCTGCTTTAAGCGTTGGGACGTTTAGTCAGAAGATCAAAAAGGCATGCCTGGCACCTTGTGTGGTTGTGGTCGAACTGATCGGACGCAAACGCGGCAATGTTTTGTTGATCGGCGGAAAGGAGTTTGAGCTATAAGAATTGAGAGCCTTCGAGAGGTCAAGGCCAAGTTAAGTAAGATTGTTAAGAATTTACCGTCTGACCGCTCCGTGGTCATTACCAAGAACGGCCGTCCATGTGAAGTCCTCGTTCCTGTGACCGAAGAAACAGACTTGGAAAGCATGTTGCTCGCGCAACGAAAAGACTTTTGGCAACTGCTGGACCGCGCTCACAAGGAACGTGAAAAGAAGGGATTTACCGCACTAGAAGACCTCCCCGACTAGAAATGGATACGAAGGCTTGGGGTTGGGTGTCGTATTTTGCTTTTTTGCCGATCGCCGCCGCTTTCCTTGAAACCCGATGAGGACGTCTCCCATAACAAGCACCTAGAGATGCTAGCCGTCCCGCCGGGTCGCGCGTCTCCACGCTCCGTTTACATGACACCACTTCCCCCTCGCCAACACGCCTTTTGCCCAAATAGTCGTAAGAGGTGACGATTTTTTATAGTGAGTCGAGCTTTTCCAGCGTTTTTCGCAACTTGGCGAGGATGCGGCTTTTCTGCGTATAAACCACACCGATGGAGCGTTGGAGAATGGCGCCAACATCTTTGGTGGGAAGGCTTCGGCGGTAATGCGGATTCAGAGACATTTTGTCGCGCTCCGGAGGCGACTCGAAGGCTTGGAGACAAAAAGTCTTCGTCGCGGGGCTGAGGGAAGAGATTCCGAGATGGAAACGGCTGTCTGTAGGGCTCGGAGAGCCACAATCTAATTTGCGGCGTCTAACGCGGCTGGTCTAAAATGCGAAATATGGATTTCGAACGTGTCCTGAAAGCCCTGTTGAGCGAGTTCCGCCGCGACAAAATTCGCTATGCCGCAATCGGCGGTTTTGCTTTAGGCGTCTTGGGGTATACCAGAGCAACGATGGATCTCGATTTTCTCGTCCATCGAGACGATCTCGAGAAGCTGCATGAAAGATTAACGGCCCTGGGCTATAAGCGGCTGATGAAAACCGAAAATGTCTCGCATTACCGACATCGTGCGGAGGACTGGGGTGGAGTCGACTTTGTTCACGCTTTCCGCGAAATTTCGCTTTCGATGTTGGTGCGCGCGAAAAATTATAAAGTGTTTTCCGGAAAACAGACGGTAAGAGTCGCTAATCCCGAAGACGTGATCGGGCTAAAAGTGCAGGCCATGGTCAACGATCCGGACCGAAAGCCGCAAGAGCTGGCAGACATCGAGATGCTGATGCGGCTTTACGGCGCGAAACTGGACTGGCAGCGCGTCGAGGATTTTTATGATATTTTTGGCCTTAAAGACGAAGCCGCTCGACTGAAAAAGCGCTTTGGACATGCTTAACGAGCAAGAAAAACAAGAGATGAGAGAAGCAGCCGCCTCAACGGCCGTTCGCGAGGAATTTCGCGTGCTCCGAAAGTACTCTGCGCCGTATCGGGGCGTAAACCTCGACCGCTTTATCCGCTTCTTGACTGCCATGTCGCGATTGAAAACACGGCGGGTCCGACTGAGATCTTTCGTTCACTACACAAACGTCAAGCTATAGAAGAAACCCTAAAAAAGCCGGTTCCCCCCCGGCGTGAGCCTCTACGCTAGGCCGTAAGTTTACGAAGAATCGCGTGTCGCTACCCAAGCGCCGGTTCTTTCTGCGTATCGCCCGCGCCGACAGACGTTCGCGGTAACTTGTTCACATAACCAGAAGGCCCTGTCGCTGGAACCAAACGGTTGGTTGGCCCGACGAGCCTTTGCCGGGCTTTTTTACACAGAAATCATCTACTGAGAGGGATTTACAATCTTGAGCGCCTTAAATCGCAGAAAGTCGCGGTCGGCGGAAATTAGCTCCGTCGCGCCATGTTCTATGCAGAGGGCGGCAATATGCGCGTCGTGAATAAGATTCCCTGAGACACCAGCCTCTTTCACAATTGACGTCATCAATTCCGTATGCCGCTCCGTTTCACTCAATAACAAGAGAGAAGGCGATTCGGTAATCGCCCTGAAATCGGTTAGCGCCACTTCCAAAGGTGCCGGGGGGTGAAATACTCGCGGATGGGTGACGACGCGCAGGAACTCGTAAACGCACGGCCACGGGAGCGCCCATGGAGTCGCGCCCTCCGCTAATTGAGTCAGCACTTGGCGCGCTTCCCGATGATACTGGCTCGAGGTGATCTCGGCGTAGAGCAGGACGTTCGTGTCGATCGCCTGCAATGCTCAGCGTCCGTCCATGAGGTCGAACAATTTATCGCGGTCCAAAAGGTCAACGCCCGGCTGCTCTTTGGCCTCCCAACCCTGAAGCTGAAGACTGTAGCGCCCCACAGAACGAGCGCGAAGCGCTTGGCGCAGGAGATCGTTGGCGACATCTTGAAGCGTGCGCCCCTCAGCGGCCGCTTTCTTCTTCATCTCACGCAGCAAGGCATCTTCTATCATCAAAGTGGTTCGACTCACGCATCAAAGTGGAAGACTTGTTCATTTTGCTGACAAGAGCTTAGGCCAAGTGAGACTTCTTACGGCTAATCGAGGTTTCCCAGTGTTTTTCGCAGCCTGGCGAGGATACGGCTTTTCTGCGTGTAAACCGCGCCCACGGAGAGGTGAAGAATGGCGGCAACATCTTGGGCGGCGAGGTTTTGACGGAAAATCAGGTCCATGAGAATTCGTTCGCGTGGCGCGAGCATCTCCACCGCCTTAGCCACCCACTGGATGGGTTCGTGACCTAGGGAATTCTCTAATGAACCGGTCGGCCCGTCATGTAGCCGTTCGTCAAACGGTTCGGCTGGAAGCTTCGGCCTGCGCAGATGATCGATTGTCCGCCGCGCGGCAACCATCCGCAGCCAGCTCGCCAACGTGCAACCACCGTCTCCCCTGAAACGGCGGAGATGGGCGAAATCGTCTTTGACGAACGCAAGAAAAATGTCTTGGAAAAGATCGTCGACGAGTTCCCGTGACCATTCCCCGGAGTGACGGTCAAGAGTTTTGGCGATCGTGTGGTAAATCAGGCGAGAATAGCGCTGCACAAACTCATCCCAACTCGCCTTGTCTCCCTCGAAACAGCGTGAGAGGAGTTGTTTTTCATCGTCGGTCATCACACAGTTTTGCTGTCACGGCATAGAATGTTCGACTGCGACTATCACAAATCCCGCATACCTTGGCAAGTTTTGCGCGCTAAGAATCGACCCTGCGTACTCCGACATTACAACGTAGCCCCGCCCGCTGACAGATGTTTCCTCCTGCCGCTAAGGCGCATTGAGGGGTAGCAATCTTTAATGATACATATACCCATATAAAAACAACCATCGAGATATCCGATTCTCTCTTGGAAGAGCCGCGCAAATTGGCGGCAAGGGAAAGAACCACGGTTCGAGCTCTGATCGAGAAAGGCCTGAGACACGTCGCAACTCAGCGCAAAAGCCGGGGCCTGTTCAATTTGCGTAAGGCAACTTTCAAAGGTGAGGGCCTTCAAACCGGTTTCGCAGGCGCGACTTGGGGGCAGATGCGTGACACCATCTATCTATGAGGGACGAGGCGGATGATCGCGGTCGACACCAATATTCTCGTATACCCGCACCGGGAAAACTCCGCTTGGCCACGACACCGCCTACGCCAGGGTCGCAGAGCTAGCCGAAGGGCGCGCTCCATGGGCCATACCCTGGCCGTGCATTCATGAATTTCTCGCTGTAGCGACTCACCCGCGGATTTGTTCTCCACCGACCCCCCTTTCTTCGGCCATCGACCAGGTGGAAGCTTGGATGGAGTCGCCGACGTTGGTTTTGCTAGCTGACACTGAAGGTTACGGGTCGGAGCTGCGTTCCACCCTCGAACAGGGTCGGGTCAGTGGCTCCATGGTTCACGATGCAAGAGTCGCAGCCATCTGCCGGGGTCATGGAGTGCGGGAGCTTCGGACCACGGATCGAGATTTCAGCCGCTTTCTGTCGCTTACGATTCGAAATCCACTAGTGGGTTGACTTATCGGAGACCGGTCTCGCGCTGTCGCCTTTTCCGAAATGAGATCAAGCGAATACAACCTTGACAATTTGGGATAAAATCAGATAATCAGATTTATATGAAAGCCGACAAAAACAAGAAGGCGCGCAAGCGCAGAAACGGGGAGAAGTCGAGGGCGCCTGGGCGCACTGCATATGTTGCCAATGGCAGCCGCGTCATCTCAGCGACGGAAGCGGCGCGGACCTTTTCCGCGCTACTCGATCGTGTTTGCTACCGCGGCGAGACCTTCGTGATAGAACGGGGCGGTGAACCGGTCTGTGAAATGTCCCATGTGAAGCCGCCACGGTTCACGGGCGGCGACCTCCTCGCCTTACTCGATTCCCTGCCAAAGCCCGACCTGGCGTTTTGGGATGTGGTGGAAGAAGCGACGCGCCAAGCCCCTAGGGTTCCAGATTCGCCATGGGAACACTGATTGACTCCAGCGTGCTGATTGCTTGGGAGCGTGATCGACTCGGTCTCAAGAACCGCATAACCGACTACGCAGAAGAAGACTTTGCTATTTCGGCGATCACCGCATCGGAATTGCTCCACGGTGTCTATCGCGCCGCAACCCCGGGCCGCCGTAGTCAAAGAGAAGCCTTTGTCGAGGGTTTATTATCGCGCATTCCGGTCCTTTCTTTTGATCTCATCATGGCTCGTATTCACGCGCGCTTGTCCGCGGAGCTCGCGCTGAAAGGAACCGCTGTGGGTCCTCACGACCTGATCATCGGAGCCACGGCGATGGCAAAGGGGTACGCCGTCGCTACTCGTGATGAACGGAGCTTTCCGAAAATTCCCGGACTAGCGCTTCGTCGCTGGTAACTCCCCAGTGAATTCTTTGCACGCCATCAGGCCACCAGGCGAAAGCCGGCAACAACGCCAGGATCCACCGATCAAAAGGTCGCTCGTTAAAATGTGAGTTTCCCCGCGTACCCTGTCATCTCGACATAGCCCTGCCCGCTGACGGGCTTGCCTGCCGCTGTGCCGCGGATGGCAACCGCGCCTTCCCAGTACGTGACGCGCGTGCTTCGAGCAGTGATCAGTTCTTGATCGTAAAAAACCGGCGTCACGTCTAATTCGATGGACTCCGATGGAATCGAGACTTGCCATTTGATCGGATACTCCGCCCCGCTCTTTGGGCTCTTCCAGCGATCGAGCACTTGCACGCGATAATCGGCGATCTTCAGATGCTGCGTCTTTCCGTCCGCGCGCACGAGAGTCCCACTCGAATAAGGATCGACCGAACCGTCCTTGCGGCGCATTAAGTAGAGCATGAGTTCCCTGTTGTTATCCAACTGGATGCTGAACCAGTCCCAGCCCACTTGATCCTCGCGGAGTTGATTGCTGCCGAACTCATGGTCCATCCAGCTGACACCTGCGACTTTCTCCGTCTTGCCGTCAACCGTCAACTCGCCTTCGGTTCGCATCCGCGTAAGGGAATAATAATAAGAGGCTCTGCCCTCACCCTCGCCTTTTTGGCTGTGGCCCTTGTCCCCATGCAAGACCGGCGGCTTTTGCGACGTTAGACGAAGCTTCAGGATCGTGCCTCGGTCGTTGACCTGAACTGCGTGGCTATGTCCATCGCCCTCAACTTTCCAGTCCTCGTTCCAAACCAGGTAATGGTCCGTAGCCGCGCCCGCTTTACCGCCGTAGCCCCGGTTGACCCGCTCACGAAAAAGAAACCTTTGCGCCGCAATATCCGAGAGCGCGAAATGGGCCATGTAAAGGTCGGTGAAGAGGATCGGGTGCTCTTTTGATTCCCGCTGGCGGTCACGCAAGCCGAAGCGAAAAAAGGTCACCTGATAACCGTATCGTTTGCCGCTCGCGCCGGCCAGATGACCGGTGTAGTACCACCATTCCGTTTTGAACTCGGGATGGGAGTAGTGATCTGCGGGAAACGAAAACTTACGCCCGGGCAACGCCAGTTGGTAGGTAAAACCCGAAGCAAGAAACCAACATGCCAGCACGGCGATCCCGACACGCCGAAATCCCAAAAAGCTTTCCTCCGATTTCATGGCTTCACGCTACAGTATCCCATGTCACGGGGCGCCCATAAACCGCCGAGCCGAGAGCTCCTGCCCCTCCGTCATCAACGGTTCGAACGATTTGAACCGCTCGAACGATTTGAACGGCTAATGGAAGCATAAAGGCTTTTTTCGGCAGCGTGTCAGTGCTATAGGGAGCGTATGGAAACAAAATACACGCGCGAAAAGCTGCTCACAACCCCCGCCGAATTGCGGCAAAAACTGAATTCTCCGACCCTGTGTCTGATCGACACCAGGCCCGCCGAACAGTTCGCTCAGGGGCATATTCCGGGGGCCACTCACTTCGATCTCTTCGG
>JBFJNS010000093.1:0-9001 GCA_041618055.1 Binatia bacterium | reverse complement strand
TATCGGCCCCACCCAGGTCATGCGCCAGGAACACCAGCAGATGTCGGTCTTGATGAACCGGATGAAAGACGCCTTTGCCGCCAAAGATCAAAAAAAATTTCTCAGTGCGTCGGAGACCTGGATGGTCATTGCGCAACAGCATAACATGAAGGAAGAGGAGATCCTCTACCCCATGATGGACGAGGTGTTGCGCGATGACGCTACTACTGTGATCGCTAAGACCCAAGAGCTTTTGTATTAGCCATGGCAGAAGACCTTATTGTTGTCGATGTCAGCGAACTCGAGCCTCCACTACCGCTTGAGGCAATTAGCCGCCATCTGCGCGATTTGAAAAGCGATCAAAAACTCAAAGTCATCCATCGGATGTTTCCCTGCGTTCTTCCCGACCTGATGGAAAAGTTCCGCATGAAGTACACGGTCCTTCTGCAAACGGACGAGCGCGTTGAACTCTTGATCGAGCGCAAGGACGGATAGGTTGTACAAAGGCCTTTCTTTCGAGCAGGCGCCTCCTATTTCAGTACCCTTCGCCTTTTACTCGGCCTCCTCGCTCATGGGTCTCCTTTCGGGGGTCGTGATCGGGTTTTTACCCGACCTGCGGGACCCTTGGCATCCGCTCATGTTCGTTCTCGCCCACATCTTTCTATTGGGATTCATCGGCTTCGTCATGATCGGCTCGCTGTTTCAAATGCTCCCTGTCTTGGCGGGCGCTCCGGTGAACAAGCCACTGATCCATTCAAGAATACTTCTTGTCCTGTTATCCATTGGCCTAACTGCCCTTGTTGCGGGCTTTGGGGATTGGAATTGGCACGGCTGGCGTAGTCTGGTAATCGCTTTGCCGGTGGCCTTGAGCTATTTTCTATGGCTCATGTTTGGCAGTCTACTTAGAATCCACTCCGACACTCCATCGGTTCTTGGGATGAAACTGGCCGGCATCAGTTTGTTTTGCGCCACGGCCTTGGGAATGATCTTCCTTTTGGCCTACAACGGATTTCCGCTCGTAAAAATGTTGCGACCTCTGCTCACGGATGCGCATGCGAACTGGGGTGTTGCAGGATGGATGGGTTTCTTGATTCAGGGGGTCTTCTATCAAGTCATTCCCATGTTTTTTGTCACGCCCCCATTTTCGAAGGTGCTCATTCGCGCGCAGATGAGCGTCTTGTTCGTGGCTTTGATCGGAAAGTCTTTGCTAGTGCTGGCCGGGCTGCCAAATCCTGTATTGCTCTTGACCGCGGATGTGGCAATCTATGCCACCTTGATCTTTGGCGCGGCTTACAGTCTGTGGCTCTCGTTTCAGCGGAAACGCAAGGTGCGCGACTATAGCCTCTCCCTGATCCGTTTCGGTCTGGCCAGTGTTATCATTGCGATTGCACTGATGGGTTGGCCGTGGGATTCGGCCACGATGGTTTTTGCCTTTCAGGTCAGCACCCTGTTTGGGGTCACCTCGATTGTCTTGGGCATGCTCTTCAAGATCGTGCCCTTCCTCGTCTGGTTTCACCTGCAGGGGCAAGCGATGGCAGCCCTTGTGAGCGGCCACAACGTCGTTATTCCAACCATGAAGGAAATCGTCTCAGATCAGCTGATTCAGGTTCAGATGGTGCTGCACTTTGCCGTGTTGGTTACCTATCTTTGGGCTTTCTGGAGTCACATGACGTGGCCGTTGGCAATTGCCGTTTTCTTGAGCTTCTCGTTTTTGTTATGGGTGGTCTTACGATCCTGGTGGCTATACCTGTCCCTTTCGATGAGCGCTGAAAGAATCAGCGCCGCCGCCCAATCATTGTAGGGCGAGCTCTGGTTTTTGAAGATCGGTCGGCGCACCAGGCCAGGTGGATCGATTCGTCGGCCTTTCTTTAACCCGAATTCTCCAGTTGCAAGAGACGCCATGGGCCGAGCCTGAGGAAAGCCTGGGGTGGCGAAGACAGCCCTCCGGGATTTCAAATTGCAGATCTCAAAGTGCAAATCTGAAATATGTGATCTGCAATTCCTCGCAGAGCGAGGACTAGGCTCATTGTCTGCGCAACGAAAGCGTCGCTCCGGCGCCCTCAAGAAACTTTGTACTGCGAAATTCGGTTTGACTTGTGGGTTGTTCTTTAACTTTTCAAAATTTCGAACCGCTCACAGGCCGCCGATGGCGCGAACCATACGCGCGCGCGTGCCCGCATCCGGCAACGGTTCCAGCCCTGCTTGCAGGTTGTCCACCAAATGTCTCACCTTGCTCGTCCCCGGAATCGCGCAGGTGACCGCCGGGTGCGAGATGGCAAATTTGAGAAAGAACTGTGCCCATGTCGCACAGCCGATTTCCTTCGCCCAAGCTGGCAACGATTTACCGCGCACTTCGCGAAACAACCCCGCCTGCGCAAAGGGTCGGTTGACGAGCACGGCGATGCGCCGCTCTGCGGCCAGAGGCAGCAAGCGTCGCTCGGCTGTGCGCTCGGCAAGCGAGTAATTGAGCTGCACGAAATCGAGTTCTTCGGTCTCGATCACCCGGCCCAAGTCATTGTATGCGCTTTCGGTATAGTGGGTCACTCCGATATAGCGAACCCGCCTCTGCTCTTTCCACCGCCGCAGGGTTTGAAGGTGAGTGCGCCAATCCACGAGGTTGTGCACCTGCATCAGATCCATGCGCTGAGTGCGTAAACGTCCAAAGGATTGCTCCATTTGGCGTATGCCCGCGTCACGCCCGTTGGTCCAGACTTTGGTGGCCAGAAAAAGCTTCGGGTGTATGCCAAGTTCCGCAGCGAGGCTGCCGACCACGCCCTCCGATTGACCGTACATGGGCGACGAATCCACAACGCTGGCGCCGTGCCGTACTAATTCGTGCAGTACCTCTCGTAACGGGGCGCGCTCGGATTCCGACTCGCCGACATCAAAAGTCTGCCAGGTGCCGAGACCGATGATAGGTAACAACTCCCCGGTGCGCGGTATGGGGCGCCGCAACAGGGCTGTGGCCGCCATAGGAATACCTCTAAACGCAACCGCGCTTGCGCCCATCGCAAGCCGTAACAGCTGCCGGCGTGATATTAGATTCAGCCTTGGAAATTGCTGGTTCCACATAGCCATTGCAGTATACCATGAGCGTAACTCAGCGCAGCAAGGGGCCGAGGATGACCAAGGGGTTACTCGGGCCTGTAACCCGTCTGCGCCTGAAAGTACCTCGCGGGGATCGACTGTTTAACGTCGCTCGTGCCAATGATTTCTACCAGACTTGGACTCCCTCGCTCACTTTCTTCTACTCCCCACTGGAGCGCCTCTTTGATCTGCTCCGGTCGCTGCACGCGTCGCGCCTCAACGCCATAGGCTTGAGCGATGGCGAGGAAGTCGGGGTTCTTGAAATAATTCCCGGGAACATTCGGTGAATGGACCGCTGTCTGCAAATACGCGGAATTATTCCAGAGGATCGTGCAGACGGCAATTCGGTCTCGAACCAGGCTGCTGAGTGTTCCTTCCACCATGGTGAAGGCACCGTCGCCGCTCACACAGACTACCGGGCGGTCCGGGGCGGCAACTTTCGCTCCCGCGGCCGCCGGCAGGCCAAACCCCGTTGCCCCGCCGATGGAAAAAATCTGGCTCCCGGGAATTTCAAAGTCGTAACAGCGATTGATCCAGTGACCGAGAGTCGCAGCGTTGGAAACAATGATCGCATCCGTCGGCAGGACGCCTTGCATCTCGCGGATGAAGCGCCAAGGGGTGATCGGCACATCGTCCCAGCCATCGTGAGGCCAACGCCGCCGGAGGAATCCTTCCCGCCGCAGCTCGGCCTGCTTACGCCTTTGTTCGATGCGCGCACGGTGGGGCTCGGACAATTTGAGCTTGGAAGCGGCGTCGAGAAGGTCGGTCAATGCCGCCTGCGCGTCGGCCATGATGCCAACGGTGGCTGGGTAGACCTTGTCGATCTGGAACGGATCGATATCGATATGAATCAAGCGTGTGCTGCTCGAAAGCATAGTCCAGCCGAAGGTGCTCAACTCGGAAAAGCGGCAGCCAACGGCAAGGACGACGTCGGCTTCTTTGATCATCCGCCGATCGTTCACGAAGAGCGCATGTGTCGTAGAAAAAACATCGGGCTCACTGCTTGGAATCACCGCCAGGCCAAGCCGCTCCGCCAAGGCTGCGGTTTGCGACGAAGCGCCGGAAAGATTAACACCGTTCCCCAGGACCAGCGCCGGAAGACGCGCCTCGAGGAGGAGTTCAAGCGCGCGCTCGACGGATCGCGGATCAGGCCTCAGCCGAGGCGCAGGGACGAGGGGCACAGGGGGCACAGAGACTTCGGCCTCGTGCCGGAAAAGATCGGCAGGAACGCTCAGGAAAACCGGCCCCGGCCTGCCGCTCGACGCTTCCTTGAACGCACGACGCAACACTTCGGGAATGGTGGAAGATCTCTGCAATTGAAAAGCGTATTTTGTAACCGGGCGAAACATCGCCACAAGATCGAATTCTTCGAAAGCTTCCCGCCCCAGCCACGGCGTGGCCGTCTGCCCCGCAATGACGACAAGCGGAGAGCAGGCCGGGTAGGCACAGGTCAGCGCAACCAACGTGTTTGCGGCTCCGGGGCCGCGCGAGACCAACGCAACCCCCTGCTTGCCGCTGACACGCGCATAGCCATCCGCCATATGGGCTGCGATCTGTTCATGACGGGCGGTGATTGTCTGGATGTCGGGCGCCTCCGCTAGCGCCTCGAGCAGCGACATAATGCCTGTGCCCGGCAGGCTGAAGATATGCCTGACGCCCAGCGCTTTGAGGCTTTCGACGAACAGCGTTGCACCCGATTGCATCGCCATAAAAATTCCTTTCTACGAAAGTCCGCTGTTTTCGTGCGGCAACGCTAACAAACCCGTTGCGCCGCTGTCAATTGTCGCCCGTGGTCGGTGGCTTCGCTGATTGACAGCGGCTTCCTTTATTGGCAACTTTACGGCCCAGAATGGAGGGCTTTGTATGACGGCATGCTTGAATATTTTGTTGTTCCTCCTCGTCGCCATAGGCGCGACTCCACTCCACGCCCAGGAAAAACTCGAGCGCGTCACGCTCGCCGTGCCCGTGCGCGCCCTGAGCCAGCTGCCCGCCTATGTGGGCGCACGCCTCGGCCCATTCAGGGAAGAGGGACTCGATGTCCTGATCGTCCAAATGGCCGGAGGACTAGTGGGGCTGGCGCTGGTTTCGCGGGAACTGGATTACGCAACGGTGGCGGACACAATGTTGCGCGCCGCAACCGCTGGGTTACCTGTAAAAGTGATCGCTTTCGGCGGCATCCGGCCCGTTTTTTCGCTCAACGTCCGCCCGGAGATCAAAAGCGTGGTCGATCTC
This sequence comes from Binatia bacterium, assembly GCA_041618055.1. GTDB lineage: Bacteria > Desulfobacterota > Binatia > UBA9968 > UBA9968 > JBFJNS01. The sequence goes on along the minus strand of JBFJNS010000093.1, from coordinate 3,703 downwards.
AAAGGGAAACAAATCGCGGTTTCCTCGAAAGGCGCGACCACCGACATTGTCGCCAGGGAGATTGTCCGTCAGGCGGGCCTTAATCCGGATCGAGACGTGATCACCATGCCTCTGGGCGCCCAGAGCAATCATCTCGCCGCGCTGCGCACCAATGCCGTGCAGGCGGCGATCTTCACCCCGCCGTATGACATTTACGGCGAACGGGAAGGGTTTCGCGCTCTCGTGTGGGCGGGTGACGTCATTAAAGAACAACTTCAGGCCGGCCTCTCGACATCCGACGACAAGATAAGCCGAAGCCCCGTTCAAGTGAAACGCGTAGTGCGCGGCTTCGTTAGGAGTCTGCTTTACATCCGCAGGGAAAAAGCGAAGGTCGTAGATTTCATCGCCAGGGAATGGAAACTCGACCCGGAAGCTGCCGAAAAAAGTTACCAGCTCATGATTAAAACCCTCAGCAGCAACGGTTTCGCCAGCGAAAGCGCCATCGAAAACGTCGTCCAGCAAACTCTTAGAACGACCAAGAGCCAGAAAGAGGTGCCGCATTCACAGGTGGTCAATCTGACTTTTCTCGAAGAGGTACGAAAAGAATTGGGGCTTTATTAGACTCGTCTCATCTGGCAAGGGATCTCCCGGGCACTACACTAGCCATTCAAGCCGGATTCCGCAGTTGCGGATACGGCGTGTGCCGAGCCCGAAGTGAGCCTGGAATTGCGAAGACACCCAAGCGCACAATTTCGCAGTCCTTGTTGCGAGTTGGCAAGCCGTCGCCTTGGCTTTGAGGGTGCCACTTTATGCACCGGCTATGGTTGCCCGCTCAGGGGCAGCGGCCTATTGTCTTCGCGACGAAAGGATCACGCCAGGCTTGTCAAGAAACTTTCTACTGCGGAATTCGGGTTCAACGCTGCTGTCGAAGCATCCGCACCGAATGGGCCACAGCGCTCTACAAACCAAGGAGCTTGAGTTTATTCTTTGCGCTCTTGCCAACCTTGTTGCGGGGGAATTTACTCGCAAGATGCTCTAACAGGTCCTTCCCCAAGGTGCGCTCTTCGCCATTCCTTTCGGCCAAACTGAATCCGAGAGCGAAGAGATTTTCCGGAACGAGATTCTTCTCTTTCTTGAGCGCTTCGAACAGCGGGTAAGACGGATTGCGGTAGAGTTCGGCGATCAGTTCTACGGCCGGATGCTGACGATGACTCGCCAGGGTATGCGAATGCAGTCTGAGCTGGGCTAGAGCCAGGTGGAATTTGTTCTCCGGCTTGATTTCGGCAAACTCCTTGAGCAGTGTCAGAAACGCGACCGCCTCTTTATACTTTTTCGCCTTCAGGTGGCGTACACCCTGAGCGACCAGTTGTTCATAAATATATTTTTCGTCGGCCTGCTTGAGGACGTTCAGCAAGGCTCTCTGGATTCTATCGTTGGCAGTAACCGACGCCAGCAACCGCTTCCAAAGTGCCTCCAGGCTGTCCTGCCGCCATTTACCCTCGAACGACGGTAGCAGCTCGGCGATGCTCCAGGCTTTACTGGCATCCGCGCACGCGACAAGCTCCTTGATCAGTGCGCTCCGCGCTTCGGGAATTTTGCGCAGCGAGCGAGCCGCAACTTCCCGACGTCTGTAGTCCGGATCGCCAAGCTGTTCGATCAGAGTGCGCACGGCCGCAGGAGAACTTACGTCTCCCATCTTGCGCAGGGCGAATTTCTGCACGTCCGGATGGGGGCTTTCCAGTAACCGAGTGAGCAGCGGGCGGGCATCCTCCGGCAGGTCGTGAGCGTCGAGTATTTCCAGCGCCAACCGTGTGACTTCTGATACCTCGGTTTCCTCAAGTATCGCGAAGAGTCTGGCGTGTTCGTCCTTGCGCAAATCTTCCTGGCGCAGGCAGTGCAGCAAGGCAACCAGTGCATGGGAACGGAGACTGTGATGGTTCTCCGGCCCGACGAATTTAATTACCCAGCGTCGCGACTGCGGCCGACCCAGTTGTCCCAACAGACGAATAGCGGAAACGACCGCGGGACGCTGCTGCCTGGCATCCAAGTTCTTGCTAAAGGTTTCGACCTCTTCGTGGAGAAGCTCCGCCTCTTTGGACTCCATCTCGCGAATCGACGGAGTCATGAGGTCGCAAATCAATTTGTTGAACTCATCGGTTCCAGCTGCCAGCATCTCCAACAGACCCTTCCATGCCGCTCGGCTGCGCACAGCGCACAAAACGCGCGCCGCATTCACCTGCCAGGAACGCGAAGCACCGACAGTCCCTTTAAGAATCTGATCCACGGCCGGCTGGGCGTGACCGAGCAAGCGAACAACCCGATCTTGTGTCTCTTTGTCAGGGTCGTCGAGAAGCTTTATCAACAGAGGAGTGCCACCTCTTGGCTGCACGTCTTCAAAGTAGCGCAGGGCAAAATCTTTGAGGACAGGATTCGCGTGCGCCAAAACCGTGCCCACGGTTTTGGTAGTTTCGGTGTTATGCACTTTCAAGGCCCCCAAGACCAGCAGCGCGGCGCAACGCTGTTCGACGGTGCCCTTTTCAACCAGCTCGAGTATTTGGCTCAGCACTTTATCCATGGCATCGCTTTCGCTATACCTACCAACGTCATCGGCGCCGAAAATCAAGGATTGCCGTGACGGATCAATATTCGGTTTGATCCCATCATAGGCCAACCTGTATTGGAGATTGGACTATGTGAGTCTTATGCCGAAAACAATGTATTTTTTCCAGACCTATCGTGAGCGATGAGACGTTTGCCGAGGTGTCGGCGTAGGCTTACGCCCTATGTCCGAGCCTTACGAGGTTGGACGTCCGGACACGATCACGAAGCGAGCCCGCCGATTTCTTTGCCAGCAATTTTCGCCCTTATCTGTGCAAACCGGCACTTCCTCGCCATAGCTGATCATGGACAAGCGATCGGATGGAATTCCTAAAGTGACCAAATAATCCTTGGCGGCCTGGGCGCGTTTCGCACCCAGAGCCAAGTTGTATTCCTGCGTGCCGCGCTCATCGCAGTGCCCTTCGACCTGTACGCGAACGGAGGGGTTGGCCTTCAACCATGCCGCATTACCTTGAAGCGTTTCGCGAGCGTTCGGCTGCAGATCAGAACGGTCGAATCCGAAATAGACCTCTTTTAGCGGGCTGGAAGGAGGTGTGGCCGTGCTCTCTCCTTTACGAAACGCCTCAAGGCTCGAATCCGAGGATCGCTCGCGCGATTTATCGGTTGCCGCCGTCTGCATCGCTTTCTTCGCCTCCACCCGAGGCGCACCCTGGTTTTCCACCGTCCACTGCGGGGGCGGAGGATTTGTTGAGGGGCCGCATGCTGAAAACAAGACAAGAACCATGTATATCACGCCAAGTGCCAAGAGGCGGTGTCCCTGCATCGTCTGCTCCTTCTGTTTGAACCGGCGTTGGATGGAAACTGAAAACTCAAGCGCGCCCAGTGGAAATTGTGAAGCATCATGACGATCGTGTCAACCTGAGAATGAAACAAGGCGTCGAATAAGGCTGAAAAACCCGTGCCCCCGTTCGCGCATGCCGCAGGTCGCGGCATTAAAACATGTGGAATCGTCGAATAGCCCGGTCATCATAAGGCAACCCTTGTGGCGGTTTGACAAGAAAGTCACGCGGCAAGAGACACCGATTCGAAGAGTTGATCCAATTGAGTCTCTTCTGGCTTTTTACTGTCTTTTTGAATTAGATTCGTTCTGGCATCAAATTCCCAT
>JBFJNS010000092.1:0-9036 GCA_041618055.1 Binatia bacterium | reverse complement strand
TCAGCCGCCGCCACGGGGACAGCGGTCGGAATTTGGTACCGGGCCAAGATGGCGGCTCCTCTTAGGGAACGTTGGGCGCCGGACGGAATCAGCAGCGACATAAGGCGATACCGCCACGAAAATGCATTGTACTTTTTGACGTATACCCTCTTAGCATTACCGTTCCATGCCAGGGTGCAGCGAGCGATCTTGATCTTTCGCTGGTTCTTGATGACTTGGCAGTCGCCACACTCAAACAGCGCCTCCGGTTCATACAGAACATCAACCATGCTCCTGCCGGCTAACACGCGCTGGAGCCAGATTCTGCTTCCGTGACGCTTGTGCAAGACAAATTCAGCAGGAAAGCCCACTTCCACCCTGGTGATAGACCTTTAAGAGATATTGTTCCAATATTCGGAAATGGTTTTCCCACGAATAGCGTTCACCCAACCGCCTGGCCGCCATTCGCGTCGCCGGCTCACGCGACCGCCGCAATAGGGCAATCAATCTAGCTTCCATTTCGCGCGCATCATCCGGACGCTGAACGATCTCTCCCGCGATACTTCCCGCGAGAACCTCCGCCGCACCCACGCCATGAGTCGAGATGACAGGTACCCCGGAAGCCAGCGCTTCAAGAACCACGTTGCCGAAAGCTTCCTGAATTGCCGGCAAGGCCACCACATCGGCTGCACCGTAATATTTTTCTATCCCATTTTGGCGACCGGTGAAAATAATTCTTCCCTTTGCCGCTCTGTCGGCCATGGCGCGAAAGCGGTTCATCCTGGCGTCTTGGCCGGCGACAATGAGATAACAGTCTCGAAGTGCCGCCCTCCCCCACACAGCAAGCAAACGATCCAGGCCCTTTCTATGAAATCCGCTGCCGACGAAGAGAACGACGGGCGCGTCGAGAGGAATAGCCCATTGACAGCGAATCGCATCACGCCACTCCGTTCTCAACTCGGGATGAAAGCGATTCTGATCGACACCGTTATACAGGACGACTATTTGGTTTTCGGCCACGGCATAGGTGGCCATGAGTTCCCGTTTCACCTCATCCGAAACAGCAAGAATCAACTTGAAGTGACCAGGCTTAAATTGCTGTTTTTCCAGCATTAGTAGGGTCTGGTGATACAAGCTAACGCTGTGCCACAAATGCCTAAGTTTCCCCCCTTGTTCAGCCATCTTGGACAAGAAGACACGGTGTGATCCTCCCCCGCATCGCAGGACATCCTGGTAAGGCATCCGCCCGAAGCTGATGACGAGATCACAGCGATAACGGCCCATCACCCGTGGCGCATTCGCCGCAAAACTCCACAGGCGCGCGGTTCGACCCAAAGGCAGCACGGGGATACGGTGAACAAGCACGCCCGCAGGCGGAGCTATCTCGTATTCGCTGCAAAATAAGTGAACCTCATGACCCAAATCGCGCAAACCGCTAGCCGTGACATAGAGGTCTCGTTCCGTTCCGCCTTTGAGATCCAGGCGTTTATGGCACAGGCCGATTCGCATGCTTTGCTACTTCTTAACGCTGTGAAAGCGTTCAAGCGGCGAGGAGGCGCACCTTCCAAAAGCCGCCCGAAGACGCTATGACTAAACCGCCATCGATCGTCGCCACGCTTCACCCGTGTCCCCGACGATCAAACGTAGGGGCGACCTTTATGGTTAGTAATGGACAAAGCGGCTGTGCAATGGACTCGCTCCGAGTACAGTCTAGCGGGCCCCATTTCCCCGAACCAAGATCAGCGGCGCATTGCCATTGGGTCCGGTTCCATGACTGCGGTCAATGATCAAGACCGAAGAGTCCACCCGTGACGTAAAATCTCGCCATGGCCGCTCGCCCATGACAACCGGTTCGGTTGACTGCTTCAGTTGTGCTCGCAGTGTACCATAGTCCTCGGGCAGCAATTTGACATTCTTCCCGCCGTAAAACACGATCGATGACACGTCCAACCCTTCAGGGAAAATCACCAGCATTCCATCTCGGCCGGCATGCTTAACGGCGGTTTGGACGAAATCCTTATAGCTCTGGGCAGTAGCTAAGGCCGGGGCTATCAATCCATGCAGCACTCCGATCCCGACGAGTGACCAAGCCGCAACATAAACCACACTCTCCCTGATCCTGTGACGCAAGAAGCTCCAGCCCGCGAACAACCAGCACAATGCCGAAAAAGCTAAAACGCCCAGCATGATCCAGATCCGTTCGTCGAAAGCCTGTCTGACCAGGCCAAGCTCTGTCGCCACATCCTCATCCAAGCGGAAGCGGAAGAAGCTCATAAACCAAAAAAGGTCTCCGCTGATGAGGCGGCCCGCAAGCAGACAAACGACCGCCAGTCCCATGCCGATAGCTAACCAGCCAGTGAATTTGACGATTAAGGACGGGCTTCCTGCGTCTTCTTCGAAAAGACGCAACGAGAGAGAAATAAGCAGGGCTAAGGGCGGCAAAAGCGGCAGGATATAAGGAGGTCTCTTCCCCGCCGACAGCGAGAAGAAAATAAAAACGACGGCCACCCATAAACCAAAAAAAACTGCACGCTCGTCAAAACGTAGGTTCTTCTTGAAATAAACCCAAACAACGACGGGTAAGTAAATCGTCCAGGGCAATCCCAAGGACAGAAGATAGGGAACGAAAAAGTATACGGGATGTTGATGCCCCGTTCCGCCCTCGCCGTGAACGAAAAAACGAGTCAGGTTTTCCTTAAGAACCTGCCGGTTGATGAAATCATCGCCCCCCAAATACATCGCCGCTCCGTACCAAGACACGCCGGCCACAATCGCAACAACGACCCCCGGGTGGCACAAAAACGTCCAAAACACTCTCCATTTCTTTTGTGAGATGAGAAAAAGCGAAATGATCAGACCGCATAAGATCAGGCTCACGGGTCCTTTGGCCGTCACTCCCACGCCGGCACTGAGGTAAAACAAGTACCACCAAGCCCGGTTTTGCAAATGGCCTCGATAAATAAGATAAAACAGAGCCAATGGGAAGGAGACAAAAAAAGCCAACGTCATATCGACGCGAGCTTCAACGGCCAGAGAGTGGTATCCAGCCATGGTCGCAAGGATCAGCCCGGCGGTCAGCCCGATATCGGCGTCGTACAACCGTTTGCCGAGATAATAAACAAGAAAAACCCCAAGCGTCGCAAACAAGGCGGAGGGAAAACGAATCGTCGACTCTGTCATTGCGCCGTTAACGAGGGAAGCTCCCGCTCCAATCCAATGAAAAAGCGGCGGCTTGGAAGGTATTTGGTCCCCAAGCCTCAGCGGGAGTAGCCAGTTTCCGTTGAGCACGATGTCCCTGACAACCAAGGCCTCCCTCGGCTCGCCTTTGTCATGGAAGGGGCTAGTGCCGATAAAAGCAAGAAACACGAGCCCGCACACGGCGCTCAACAGGGCCACGCGCGTAGATTCTCTCTTTGGCCTCCACGCGATCATAAGTCCAGCCAAATCAATACACCGTTGAGTCCCATTTCATAAGTTTTCTGAAGCTGACGTTGAGGTCGGCCGCGTCGCAACCCTTGCGTCTCTTGCGGGTCTTCACTTCTATCCAGCGCAGCAGTCTTCGGTTCGCTTGACTCCAACGACGCCGTCCGGAATAGTCGCGAAAGAATCGCATGCGGTCCTGCAAGGAGATGCCCGGTAGCGGAAAGCGATTGAGCTGAATCAGATTCCGCTTCCAGATACTCTGCGGTAGCCAGGACGGATATCGGCGCGTACGATCATTGTCCATCAGGTAGAATTGAAAAGCCGCATCACCGGATTTAGCTACGATAATGTTTGCCGGAATCAGATCGCCGTGTACAAAACCCAGTTCGTGAAGGCGTCGAATTTGGCGAGCAAGACATTGTAGCGCCCTGCGCTTGTCCTTCACCAAAATCCCGCCGGGATGTTCGATGGCGTTGCGCTGCAGAAAAACAGGCACGACTTCTCCCGGCACCTCTAACGTCAAAACAAAGGAACGCCCCAAGAATAACTGAGATCTCTCTTCCCCTGCCGCAATGGCCTGAGGGACGAGAAATCCGGCTCGGGAGAGCTGCAACCCTTGGCGGAGAGAACGGAAGGCCTTCGATTGCCGCAATAAATCTTTGACCGCGCTCAGTCCTGATGGCGGATGAAAAACTTTTAAAAACAATCTCATGCCCCCGTCCCTGTCGGGAAAGCGCAAAGCCACCGTCTGCGGATGTTGGCTCGGAGCCTGGCGCTTGATGACGGACAACACGCACAGCCACAACTCAGGGGTCCACTTCTCCTCGAGCACCCTGAGCCTCCACTCACCGACAACTAAACCACGGTAGTCAAGCTCGCCTGCCAAGTACATGACCCTTCCAGGGAATGCTGGACAATGCCAACTCAATTTTCGCCCTGATGTCTTCGCTGCTTATGGACTTCATGCAAAGCCGATCGATCGGACATCGCTTGCGGTAACAAGGAACGCATGCCGCCCTGCCTTGGACGACGAGATCGTCGAAACCATAGGGACCGGTACGAATAGGACTGGTCGCGCCCCACAAAGAGACGACAGGGGTACCGACGGCGGCGGCGATGTGCATGAGACCCGTATCGGGGCCAACGGCAACCCGGGCTTTCGCAATGATACCCACAGCCTCCCGCAGAGACGTTCGACCCGCCAGATTGGTTATCCGCGCACTATGGCGGCCCAGCACTTGCGCCGCCGCGGCATTGTCCTGTTGATTGCCGAGCAAAACGATATCGAGATCACAGCGATCTTGAACCATACGGGCGCAATCGGCAATCTGTGACGGAAACCACTGCTTGCTCTCCCAACGGCTGCCGATGAAAAGCACCGCGAAATTTTCGCCGACAGCGACCAGATGTCGCGCGACGTTCGCCTCTTCTTCCGGCGTCAGCTTGAATTCCCAGTGGATTGGAGTGGGATCAACGCCAAGGTATTCGGCAAACTGTAGGTAATGTCGCAGCTTCGAAATGTCCTCCCCTGCCGAAGGGATGTGATGATTATTAAACACCCAGTTCAACTCCTTGCTGTTGCGCCTGTGAAAACCGATACGATGGGGCGCCCCGGAACAAAAGCTTATGAGTCCGCTCTTGAGGTGACGCTGCAAATCGAGGACTAACTCGAAGCGCCCCGAACGGATTCGTCGCAGGAACGGCCAGATCCCTTTCCACCAACGCCGCCGATCAAATAGGATCACTTCGTCGACGGCAGGTTGGCACTCCACGAGAGGCAGGGAGGGCTCCTCCACGGCCCAAGCCAACTTCGCCCGCGGAAATGCTCGGCGCACGACGTTAGCCAAAGGAACGGCTCGTGTGACGTCGCCGATCGAGCCATGAAGGATGATCAAGATGCTTGTTGGATTGAATCTCATCTCATGCCGCCTCGTGATACCACGCCATGAAGCACTCCCAATCCTCTATGGTCAAAAATGACCTTTCCGGATCCAGTTTGCGCACCGAGCGCAAAAGCCGCCTTAGATTCCTATCTGCAAGTTGCCTCGGCACCTGGCCAAGAAGGAGCCGGGCTCGATCAAAATCGATGATGTACCCTCGGACTCCCTCGGATTCAGCCCGGATCAAGATATTTTTCATGTTCAGGTCGCTATGGTAAACCCCCTCGCGATGGAGCTTTCGTAGAGCCGCTGCCACAGAGCGCAGAACTCTTTCCCGACCCATCTCGACGAAGAGCCCATTCTGGCAAGCCGTCCACAAATCCTGCGCGCCCTCTAACTCTCGCGTAATCAACCACGCCCGATAAAAAGGGCCCCAAACTATCTCGGTGCAGGCGCCGTATACTTCGACGGTGGGCACGCCGCGGCGGCGTATCTCCTCCGTAATCGCCAGCTCCCGGAACGGGCGAGCGGGCCAGGCAAGGAAAATCCTCCCGGTAATGCTCCCGAACAAGCCGCCGTGGTGGTACGCCCGAATGAGCGCCGTTTCACCGTTTGCGAGCGTCATCGATTTCAACTTGCCCCTGCCGTGAAAGTGGCTCATTTCGCTCGGCGGGTATGCCGCCGTGCACATCTCGACCCGAACGCTGGATTCCAGGTCAGCCCGCACCACCATGCGATGCTTGGCGCCATCCACAATTTTCTTAAACCCGTAGGGGATGACGCCCCAGATCCGATCGTATGTCACCGCCATGAACCCGCTTGCTATTCCTTAAACCGTGTCTGCTTTCCCATCTGCCTATATCGACTGCTGGGGCGATTCACGCACTCACGAATTGAGGTCGGTAACCCACATGATTCCTGCGCGTCGTGGAGCTTGCGTCCTCAAGCAGCCGTTTGGCCGCCTTTAAAACCGTGTCCGGGTCAATGAGCCGGATGCAATCTTCCGTACCAAGAGGGCAGCGTCTTCCACCGTGAGAACTGCAAGGCCTGCAGGAAAGGCTCTTCTCAACAACGACCGCATTCGAACTGTACGGATAAAATCCCAGCGACGGTGTCGTCGCGCAGAAAATAGCAACTACCGGGACGCCCATCGCGACGGCAATGTGCATTGGCCCGCTGTCATTCGTGATCAATAAGCTACAGCGAGCGAGCGCTGCCGGAAGGTCGCGGAGCGAGATCTTGCCCGTTAAATTGGCCGCCGCTCCTGAGTTTAACGTTTGTATCTTCGCGGCTATTTCGGCGTCTTCGGGACCGCCAAAGAGCAAGACTTCGCAGTCGAGTTCTCCCTTCAATCGTTGGACTAGAATCGCAAACGATTCTGCCGTCCACCGCTTGGTAGGCCAAACAGATCCCGGATTGATGCCGACGATTTTTTTGCCGTGCTGCACGCCGAGCGCCGCGAGCAATCGGGAGATCCGCTCCTGGCTCTCTGCGCGAGGAAGGAGGTTTATGGCGCGACCGCATTCCTCCGGAGGAACGCCGACCGCTTCAAGGATAGAAAGGTTGCGCTCGACATCGTGCTTCAACGCATCACGGTTGGCCCGAGAATGAAACAAAAACCAGCCTTTACTTTGACGAAACCCCACGCGACGCGGCACTCGAGCCAAGAATAGGAGCAGAGCGCTTCTAAAGGATTTATGGGGACACAAGGCCAGCGTAAAGCGCTTCGCCCTCAAGGTTTGAGCTTTGCGCCACAACCCGCGCCATCCTCTGTCGGCGCGGCGCTTGTCATCAACGATGATGGCGTCAATCTCCGGCTGCCCTTCCAGCAGATCCCTCCCGAGAGGGCTGCACAACAATGTTAATTTGGTTGCGGGAAAGCGCCGCTTAATTTCCGAGATTAGCGGCAACGTGAGAACCGCATCACCCAGGAAACTCGTCTGAACGACTAAGACGTTTTGCCATTCCGGTGAACCCATTAACTATAACCGTATAGCCTCGTCGATCAGCATCACTGGTATGTCTTCTTTGATTGGATACATCAGGCGACACGCGTCACAAATGAGACCGTCACCGGCCTCGGCCAGACGAATATCTCCCTTGCATTTCGGACAAGCCAAAATTTCTAACAACTCCTTGCTAATCGCCATCTAATCCCCCGATTCCCAGGCTGCAGAGTGCCACTTCATTCTTGAATGCCATTGGTTCATTGTGGCCATGTGGCCCATTCTAGCGCGGTTCAGGCATTCCCTCCAGGATGAAAAACTATCCTACAAACAATGATTTAGCAAGTTAAACCGGCATCTACCGCACCGTCAGCGACGATACGGAACTAATCCGTCACGGCCTCTCCGGTACATGCGCTGTGACTGCCGAGGGTCGCGGTTGGTGAAAGGCCGGTAAAACATCGGGTGATACAAGCTACGCACTTCATGCTCGAGTTGAAACACGACGCTGTTCGTCTCTGGATCGATGATTTCTTTGAAACGAAATTGATGGTTGCTTACATCCTCGAAAACCAAATTGCGATTCTTCAAGAAAGTGTATACGCGGGAGAATCTCGCGACATATATGGCAATGTGATGACCGTCATAGAGTGATATCGATCCGTTGACCTCGCGAAACCGCAGCGATTGATTACGTCCGACTCTCACCACGGCGAGCGATCCATCGGGAATGGAAGTCACAATCACAGGCACATCCAAAACCTTTTGATAGAAACCAGCGATGGGCACTGCGGAACCCTGCGCAACGCGAAATTCAACGTACGCCAATCCTAGCGCCATATCCCCAAAACTCTCCCCGGCAGCGTGGCAGCGAAAACGATTGCCCCAAGGCCCCATGACCTCAATCTGCTCCTCTGCGGCCGACCAGGAAAATTTGGTTGCCCTCAAAGGTTCTTCCAGGGTCATCAGCCTTTCACGCAAAGCGTCCAGTTGCGGCAGTACAAGCCCGATACAGCCATCTATCACCTGGGCGGGCCGTGTGGGCAAGTGGAATTGCTGCTCGCCAACGTTAACCCACATATTTTGCAGACCGACATTCAAGTAGGGATCGCGCGTTAGCCCAAGTCCGACAACGTAAAACAGCGTGGCTATGTTTTGATCTGGCACTTGGAGATTGACGTGCTCTAGCGAGAAGATGTTACCGACATCTTCGTTTTCATAATCAACCATGGTAGGCCTCCGCAGCTTAAACGCTTGAGAGTGAAACGATTCCGTGCCGGGGGGCATTATTCCTTCGCCGGCTCTCCCCTTTAAATGTCAATCGTCTGCATCCACGCCCACTCTCGCGCCAATCCGTCTTTCAAGGCCACTCGAGGCTGGTAGCCTAGCTTTGCTTTCGCAAGCTCAATGCTCGCTCTCGTATGCCGCACATCGCCCTTTTGTCGCTCAAATAGCCTCACCTTCGCCTTGCGCCCGGACAGGGATTCGATAATTCGAATACTCTCCAGGAGGTTGGTTTCGGCGCCGCCACCGAGATTGAAGACTTCACCCGCTCCGGGGTACAACGCAGCCCCGACGAGACCCTCTACGATATCCGAACAATAGGTAAAATCTCGAGTCTGCGCGCCGTCATCATAGAGAGCAACTTCCTTATCGCTGCAAAGCCCCTTCATGAAGATATGAAAAAACATATCCGGCCGCTGCCTGGGCCCGTAAACGGTAAAAAAACGCAAAGACACCGTGGGGACGCCGTAGGCTTTCCAGTATAAGTAACAGAGGTGTTCGGCCGCGAGTTTGCTTACCCCGTA
>JBFJNS010000091.1:0-9069 GCA_041618055.1 Binatia bacterium | reverse complement strand
CTCGGAGTCGTGCTGCCAATGGGCAGGATCTCCTTGGCTTCCAACGCACGCAGCAGCTTTACTTGCAGATGCTGCGGGATCTCTCCGATCTCATCCAAGAATATCGTCCCGCCACGGGCTTTCTCAAACAGCCCCTCTTGATTCGCAAACGCCCCCGTAAAGGAGCCTTTCATGTGACCGAATAGTAGGCTTTCCAGTAGAGTCTCCGGGAGGGCGCCACAGTTAACCGGCAGGAAGAGCTTATCCTTGCGGTCGCTGTGGGCATGAATAGCGAGCGCAATGAGTTCCTTTCCGGTACCGCTGTCTCCCGTGATAAGCACGGTCGCTTGCGTCTGCGCCACCTTTTTCACCATCTCCAGAACATCACGGATGGCTTTACTCTTGCCGATGATGTTTTCGAAATGATAGTCCATCAGTTTTTCCCGTTCGCGTCGTTGCTCAAGGACCCTTTAACCTTAAATCCCCGACGCTTTGTAGCCTGACCAGAAAATATGTGCCTCGTTAAAGGCTGTCAATAAGGGGGAATAAGTTTTTTCTGAAGTTGTTAGAGTTGTTCCGCTGCCTGGAGCAGTTCCGGGCTGGAGCAAAACTGGCGCAGGGCTAGCTTCAGTCGAAGCCTCTGCGCGCTGGCGGGAACCCCCAGATTTTCCATAGTTTTTGAGATCTTAGGCCCACCAAGCTGCAAAAGCTTGCCATAAATCACATCAATCTCTGAACTTTCGATCTCGAGAGCGATGCGGAAGGCTTCCTCCACCGCGAGCGCAGCCGTCCCGCGGTTTAAGTAATCCGACAGACGCTGTGTCAGCTCCTGCGCCTTCGCAGGGCCGATACTTGGATCGAGCTTCTCGTCCTCATAGTTATCGATGACAGCCCGGCATGCATGCAGAATGCACCCATGCTGTTCCTCCTCCTTCGCCATCTCCCACCAAAAGTCTCTCAGTTCGGGGCGTTGGAAGAACAAATGCGAAAAGCGATAATAAATCTTGGATACGAGCCGCTCGATTTCCGCGAAGCGTAGTAGCGGATCGAAGGATTCGCCCGTACTCATAGCCCTTCAAGCCTCTCTAGGAAAAAATCTAACAATTTCCGAATCCTTCTCCTGCGCGCAAACAAATGACTGAAAAACTTGCCTAACGATGCCGTAAAGGTAGGCCGCGTCTTGTCTTCCGAGTCATTTCTACTCCCTGCTCATCCCGTTTTCATGGTCGGGAGGATACTTAGCGCTGCCTTTGGGCACCCCTCATTATGCCCATGGCCTTTCCTGAGCGCGAAGAACTCTTGGACGGTTTGTCCTCTTTGGCACCTGAGAAACTCGGGCGGGTAAAGGGTAGCCGATGTCTCTATATTCCCTCGGGCCTCCGCTTACCTCGAATTCGTGGGTACACAGTCCTGAATGGAACATCACGTCCTTAGCGCGCGGGAGGTCAAATACGAATGACGTTTCTTAGCTCGGCCAAGAGACCTCGGCGCTGAGCCAGGGAAATTCTGCGAGGGTTTGCGAATGATAGTCTCTGTTACGGCATTTTTCTCACTCGGCGGACTACACGCGTCTCAGCCGTTTTCAACTTGATAAGCCCAGCCGGTGTCCTTCATATTATTAAGGGTAGCCCGGGAAGCCATCGATCTAGGCGCCACAAGACGAGCGGCTGACAATCCTCGTTCGGAGATGCGGCTTGATCTGGAAACAAAAATAAAATACCAAGGAATACAGTTCTATGACAGAACATACAAACGCGTCACCCGGCAAAGAGAAAAATTGCATCGGCATTCTCGTCGGGGGAGGACCGGCACCCGGCATTAACGGGGTTATCAGCGCTTTGACGCTTCAGGCACGCAGCCGCGGCCGCACGGTTTTGGGTATTTACGAGGGGTTTCAATGGTTGATGAAAGGCGAAACGGACCATGTCGCGGAATTGGACCATGACGAGGTGTCCCGGATTCACTTTCAAGGCGGCTCCATCCTCAACACCTCGCGCGCCAATCCAACCAAGGATGCCGACGATCTGAGTCGTGTCGTCAACACTCTGGAGAGGCTCGGCATCGGCGGTCTGGCAACCATCGGAGGAGACGATACGATGTTTGCCGCGAGCCAGGTCGCCAAGGCGGCCGGTGGCCGCATTCGCGTTTGTCACGTGCCCAAAACAATCGACAACGACCTGCCGCTTCCCGGGGAGATCCCTACGTTCGGCTTTGAAACGGCGCGACAAATTGGTTTCAACCAGGTGCAAAACCTAATGGAGGACTCCCGCACCACGGGCCGCTGGTATTTCGTCGTGGTGATGGGACGATCGGCTGGCCATCTGGCTCTCGGGATCGGCAAGGCTTCGGGGGCAACCTTGACGCTCATACCGGAGGAATTCAACGGCCCGGTTCATCTGGAGACGGTTTGTGACATTCTCGAGGGAGCCATACTGAAGAGAAAAGCGCTATGGGGCCGTCCCGATGGAGTCGCGATCATTGCCGAAGGCTTGTTGGAACGAGTGCCGCCTGCGGAACTTACAAACATCAAGGGCGTGCGCATCGTCCACGACAGCTATGGCCATCTCCGCCTCGCTGAATTGGATCTAGCTTATATTCTGAAGACTCTGGTGGAGCAGAGGTTCGCCGCCCGAGGCGCATCGATTGGCATAGTTCACAAGAATATAGGTTACGAGGTACGCTCAGCTTCGCCGATTGCTTTTGATTGCGAGTATGTGCGCGCCCTGGGATACGGCGCGGCGGAATTCCTGCTCAAGACGACCGCGAAAGCCAGCTTTATGAACGGTGCGCTAGTTTGCATTGTGGACGGCCAGATCAAACATCTCGACTTTGCCAGCTTGCTCGATCCGAAAACGGGAAAGTCACGTATTCGCCTGGTGGACATTGACAAGCCGTCCTACAGGATCGCGAGAAAGTATATGATCCGTTTGGAGAGAGAAGATTTTGAAGATCAGGAAAAACTTCTCGCGTTGGCCCAAACGGCGTCAACGACGACCAAGAGCTATTCCACCGACGAATTCAGGGCGAAGTTTGCCTATCTTGCAACGGATCTTCGCGGGGGGACGTAACGGGAGCATGGATGGCAACAAGGGTTGCTGTTAACGGATTTGGCCGAATCGGTCGTTTGGCGCTGCGGGCGATGCTTGAACGCCATAAAGGGGATCTTGCCGTAGTGGCCGTGAACGATTTGGCCGACCTGGAAACCAACGCGCATCTTTTTCGCTACGACTCGACCTACGGCAATTATGGTGGCAGGGTCGAAACCGGGAAAGGCGCGATGAAGATCGACGGTCGAAGCATCGCAGTACTGAATGAAAAAGATCCTTCGCGTCTTCCATGGCGCCGGCTTGGAGTCGACATTGTGATCGAGTCCACCGGCGTTTTCACCCACGCAGCGCAGTTGCGCGCCCATTTGGCGGCGGGGGCCAAAAAGGTCATCATCACGGCACCAGCCACTGGCGACGATGTCACGGTTGTCTTGGGTGTCAACGATTCTGCTTACAACCCGCGTAAACACCATATCGTTTCCAATGCGTCGTGCACGACCAACTGTCTGGCACCAGTCGCGAAAGTTCTGCAGCAGAGTTTTGGCATAGGCAGTGGACTGATGACGACAATCCACGCGTATACGAATGATCAACGTATTTTGGACCTCATGCACAAGGACCTGCGCAGGGCTCGCGCCGCGGCCATGAATATCGTCCCAACCTCCACAGGCGCGGCGCAGGCGATCGGCTTAGTGTTGCCGCAACTCAAGGGCAAGCTCCATGGCATTTCGTTGCGTGTGCCGACGGCGACAGTGTCGGTGATCGATCTCGTCGTCAATCTCAGGAAACGAGCCTCTGCCGAGCAAATCAACGCGGCCCTGAAGAAGGCTGCTGAAGGCCGGCTCAAAGGCATTCTCGCCTATTGCCACGAGCCCTTGGTTTCGAGCGATTTTCGTGGTAATCCGGCTTCCTCGGTAGTAGATGCCTTGTCTACAGTGGTGCTAGACGGAAGGATTGCAAAAATTATTGCGTGGTATGATAACGAATGGGGCTATAGTTGCCGCGTGGGCGACCTTGCAACCTTAATGGCCCAGAAAGGGCTCTAGGAGGAAAACCCAAATGATCGCCAAGGAAATTATGACCAAAGATGTCATTATGGTCAGTCCGACGACAACGGTCAGGAACTTGGCTATGATTCTAATCAAGAATCAAATTAGCGGCGCACCCGTCGCGGGCCGAAACGGAAAGATTGTCGGTGTCGTCTCTGAGGCCGATATTGTGGCCAAAAAAGGCAAGGACGTCAAAGCGATCATGAGCAAGAAAATCATCAGCGTTAGCGAGCAGACCTCCGTCGAAGAGATCGCCCGGCTTATGACGACGCATAAAATCAAAAGAATTCCTGTCATGCGCGGCGACGAGTTGGTCGGGATCGTTAGTCGCGCGGATATCGTAAGTGCCATCGCCCTGGGGAAACACGTGGCCCTCAACACGCCGGTTTATGACCTATAAGTCGTTTTGCCACAAAAGTTGTCTAACACTTGAGGCTTAAGACCCAACGCCCTCACGGCGCGACGCTGTCCGCCCTTAATGCACGGTCGAAAAACGTTGTCGGTCTCTAAGGTTAGACGGGGGACTAACCTCTGGACACGAGCTTGCCGCTTTTACTATAAGAAGTAACTACATCTGGAGTCATCTATGTCGAATTGGTTTCCAGAAAACGTATCTACCTTTGGCGGCGATGTAGATGCTATCTTTTACTTCATCTATTACATCACCGCTTTCTGGTTTGTATTGACCGAGGGCGTCTTGCTTTACTTTTTGTTGCGCTACCGCCGCCGACCAGGACGCCGAGCCGCTTATGTCACCGGCGACAGCCTGAACCAGCTCGCCGTCTTGCTGATTCCCCTCGCGATCGTATTTGTCCTGGATCTCTGGATCGATTTTCGCGGCGCCGAGGTATGGGCAAAGATCAAGGGACAGGCGCCACCGAGTGACATCGTGGTTCGGGCCGTCGGCAAGCAGTTCAATTGGGAGTTCACCTATCCCGGGCCTGATGGCGAATTCGGCACCGCGGACGACCTTCAGATGAACAACAGCCTGCACGTTCCCGTTAATAAGGTTGTGCACGTCACACTGACCTCGCAAGACGTCATCCACAGTTTTTTTCTCCCCCATTTGCGTCTCAAACAGGACGCCGTACCGGGGCGCGAGATCAGGGTTTGGTTCGAAGCGACAAAGCCGGGGGAGTATGCGATTCCCTGTGCAGAGCTTTGTGGCTTTGGCCACTCCGGAATGAACGGCACGCTTTACGTGCACACCCCCGAAAATTACGCAGCCTGGGTGAAGGAACGGTGGACCAAAAACGGCTCGTAAGGCCTCATTCAAAACTTTTTAGCAGAGGTAAATTCAACCGTGAGCAACCACAAATCGACCCCGCATGATGATTCTAGGGGATTCTGGAGCCGTTGCGTCTTTTCCACGGATCATAAGGTCATCGCGAAACAATATTTATCCCTGGCTCTTTTCTGGGCATTGCTGGGCGGCGCGACGGCATACTTGATACGCTGGCAACTTGCTCATCCAGACACCGAGGCTCCCGGCTGGGGTTATATCGCGCCGGATGTGTACAATGCGCTGATAACGATGCATGGCACCATCATGGTCTTTTTTGTGGCCATGCCGATCCTGCTTGCGGCCTTCGGGAATTATCTCATTCCGCTCATGATTGGCGCGCGGGATATGGCCTTTCCGCGGCTGAATATGCTTTCATTCTGGGTGTTTTTTCTCGCCTCCGCGGTGCTTATCGCCTCATTTTTTGTGCCTGGCGGTCCGGCTGCGGCCGGCTGGACGGGCTATCCTCCTCTTTCCGCAAAAATGGAGTACACAGGCGTGGGCTGGGGCATGAACCTCTGGCTGGTGGCGCTGGCGCTCGAGTTCGCGTCTTTTCTTCTGGGCGGGGTCAACTTCCTCACTACGACGATGAATATGCGCGCACCCGGCATGTCTTTTTTCCGCTTGCCGTTGATCGTTTGGATGCAGTTAACTGCGGCAGTCATTTTTATGCTCTCCGTCGGTCCGCTCATCGCGGGCGCCGTCATGCTTTTGATGGACCGCATTCTGGGCACGACATTCTACCTGCCGGAAGGCGGAGGCGAACCGCTGTTGTGGCAACATCTGTTTTGGTTCTTCGGCCATCCGGAAGTCTATGTCATCCTTCTTCCCGGCCTGGGCATCGTCTTGGAGGTGATCAGCGTGTTTAGCCGCAAGCCGGTGTTCGCCTATCGCGCGATCATCTACGCGACCATTATTGCGGGCTTCCTGAGCTTCATTGTCTGGGCGCACCATCAATACGTGAGCGGCTTGGACCCTCGACTTGCCATGCCATTTAGCATCACGACGATCATCATCTCGGTTCCTTTTGCTTTTGTGGTTTTTGCGATCATCGCGACCCTGTGGCGCTCTTCGATACAATTCGCCACACCCATGCTCTTCGCCGTCGGGTCGTTGAGCGTCTTCATCTTTGGCGGCCTCACCGGCATTTTCAACGGCTCGGCGCCCCTGGATATCTACCTCCACGACACCTATTTTGTGGTTGCTCATTTTCATTACACTCTATTTAGCGTTGTGTTTTTCGGCGGCTTCGCCGGCATTTATTTTTGGTTTCCAAAAATGTTCGGCCGCATGATGAACGAAGCCCTAGGGAAGATTCATTTCTGGCTGACCTTCGTTTTCTTCAACGCGGTCTTTATCCCGATGCATCTCGTGGGCCTGCGGGGCATGGTGCGAAGAATCGCCAATCCCATGCAGTATGAGTTTTTGAAACCGCTCGAGCCGCTGAATATGTTTATCACGTTGGCCGCAATTTTGTTGCTGATTTCTCAGATCATCTTTGTCATCAACTTCTTCTGGAGCCTGGTACGCGGGAAAGCAGCGGAGCGAAATCCATGGCAAGCGAATACTTTGGAATGGACCACGGATTCTCCGCCGCCGCATGAAAATTTTGCTACCGCCCCGATGGTTTACCGCGGCCCTTACGAGTACAGTTCACCCGAGACGAGCGAAGACTGGCTGCCGCAAGACCGTCCTTTATCGACCTCGAGGGCAGCCCGTTAGGAGGGACTTTCTTGAACGCTGATGCAGCGACACTCACCGACACGCCGGCGCCGGTGGGAAAAACCGGGACCTGGTGGTTTCTTGCGTCGGAGATTCCGGTCTTTGGAGGTCTCATCGCATCCTATATCGTGGTCAGGCTCGGCAGCACCGGCTGGCATGAAGCAGCCAGTCATTTAAATTTCAATCTGGCCTTGCTCAACACATTTCTGTTGCTTACCAGCAGCATGACCATTGTGATGGCCTTCGCCGCGACGGTGGAAAAAGATTATCGCAAGGTGGCGAATTTTCTCGGCCTCACGGTGCTGTTGGGGGTCGGCTTCCTCGTTGTGAAAGCGGTTGAATACACCACGGAAATCCAGCACGGGTTTACCCCCGCCGCCGGCGTTTTTTGGTCTTTTTACTATGGCATGACGGGCCTTCACGCCCTTCATGTCGCGGCGGGCATCATCGTCAATGCGGTCCTCTGGGTCGGGGCCCTGAGGGGCACCCTGGCAAAGAATAGCCACAGAGTCGAACTGGCCGGCCTCTACTGGCACCTGGTCGATATTATTTGGATTTTTCTTTTTCCGCTGCTGTATCTCGCATGATGAGGAGGCGCGTATGAGCAACGCCCACAAACGTCACTACTTCATTATTTGGATCTGGCTTCTCGCCCTGGTCATTTTATCCGTAGCCGCCGCCTTGGTGTTGTCAAAGATTCAGGCGATGGTCTTTATCTTCGCTGTTGCAATCATCAAGGCGCTTCTCGTGGCTCGAAACTACATGCACCTCAAGAACGAGCGCGCGATCATTTACGCCATGGTCCTCGTGCCTCTGGCATTCGTCCTTATTTTACTCTTCGCGCTTTTTCCTGATTTCGTTTATCGGGGCTAGCGTTTTTCGATAAGTTTCCAATACCTGCCGGCGACCGTCGTGTTTGGTCGCAATGCGGAGTTAAAAGGGCGCCCGGTCCACTTGTCTGCACCGCCCAAGGTTTTTCATAATCCCGCATTTTGCCAGAGCAGTCTATTTGCGCAGGCTGGGGCTACCCTTTCGCGGCGCACACAAACGGCAGCAAAAAAGCCGCTCTGCCCGTCGCTTCGCTTCTCGGCGCGGTGCAGAGCGGCTTTTGCCCAGAAGGACGGTCTCGCTGCTATCAGTAACCCTTTTCCAAGCACCAATTGGCGATTTCAAGCCGCCGGGCAAACCAGACCCTGGAGAATCCCTGGGCGTAGCGAATGAACTCTTCGATGATTTTGGTTCTGTACGGCACACCCGAAACAAAAGGATGGCAGTTAAAGGCAAAGAATTTCGGCGCGCCCTGCTCTCCCTCCCAGTAGAGATAGTCGAACTGATCCTTCATGATCTGCAGCAGATCTCTGGGTGTCCGCCCCGCACCATAGGTGGAGTAGTCATTGCATCCGGGAACATTGTAAGGCACCACGACGACTTTCTTCCCTTTGAACTCGACCGTATAAGGATTGTCGGAGTTCAGCGGATCGGCCCACCAGACGAAACCCGCTTCGGCCACGAGTTCCAAGGTGTTAGGCGTCGAGGCATGTCCAGGCGACAGGTATCCGGTCGGCTTCTGCCCCAAAACCTTCTCAAACGCCGCCACTGTCTTCTGTATCGACTCCCGTTCCTGTTCCTTGGTGTACATGAAGGAGTACTCATGCTCATAGCACTCCGATGAAAATTCATGACCCTGCGCCTTGAACTCCTTTACTTCCTCCGGGAACTGCTCGACCTTGAGGCCGTTCATGAGAAAAGTCACTTTCAGATTATAGCGGTTAAAAAGATCCATGAGGCGCCAGATGCCGACGCGGTCGCCATATTCTCTCTCGGTAATCGCCGCCATGTTTTTCTTAAACACCGCGTTCGCCGGCGGAATGGTGTGCGTCCCGTGACGCTGCAAGGACTCGCGCGTGGCAAAATTCTCCGGCCATACTTCCCACGGAATGATAAATGTCACACATATTTTAGCTTTTTCCGGCCATTCGATGATTCGAGG
>JBFJNS010000090.1:0-9120 GCA_041618055.1 Binatia bacterium | reverse complement strand
CGCCTTTTCGGCCTCCGCCAGGAAGTCGGAATCCATCATCGTTTTATCAAAAGCCTCCTGGAGCGTCCGAACCTGGCTCTCGGGAACCTTCGGCCCCATAATGAAAGAGCGGGCAAACTGGTACGGTAGCATTGTTGTCAGGCGGATGAGGCGGCGCTGTTCATCGCTTTTCGCCAGCTCCAGGATGGACGGAACTTTCGGAAGCTGCTGGATCGGCTCTTCGCTGACCTGGAGCAGCACGACGTATTCTCCGCTGCTCAATTTATCGCTGCTGGTAGCCGACAGCGAGGACCAGCTGTTGAACATGCCGTCAAGCTCCCCCCGGTCGATGGCCGCGCGGATTTTCGACGTACCGCCATAGCCTCTTACAAGTCGGACTTTAAGCCCTACAACGTCTCGCAGCAATACGGCCGCAACGTCCTGAGGCGAGCCGACCGAAATCCCGCCCAACGAAATCTGCTTTGCATCTCCGCTGAGAAGATCTCGGATATTTGTGAAGCCGGAAACCTTGGTTACAACCATTACCTGGCTTTCCGTGAAGGGCGCGCCGACGTATTGAAATTTCTCAGCCTTGTACTTGACGGCCTTAGCGCCCGTAAACTGCTTGATGATGGTCGAACCGCCCACATGCAGCAGTTCGGTACCATCCTGGCGCTGCGAGTGATAAATGTAGTTGGCGGCGATCAAACCTCCGGCTCCCGGTCTGTTCTCTACGATCATTTTCGGCTGTCCCGGGATATGCTTACTTAAGTGCCTTGCAATAAACCGCGCGTAGATATCGTACCCGCCGCCCGCGGAATACCCCACCACGATGCGCAGGGTCTTTCCCTCGTAGAAATCCGCGGCTGAAGCCATGGATGGCACGGCGATCATGAGCATAACGCCGATCCAGATGCCGGTATGGTAAAAATCTCTTCCGTTCATGGCGCTTGCCTCCTTTCCTTGGATTGATAAGACAATAATGCTTACTGCCCACCGACTCGGCTGTGCGTTGCCCTGGTTTTGTTGTGTCCGGATTATTGCAATTATCCCCGCTCGGCCCCTTCTCTGGGATGCGGACTGAGGATTCTGAAAGGCCTCTTCCCCGTTATGGCCCCTTATTACTCTTGTATTTAATGCGAAGATCTTATGTCAAACGCGCGCAGGGATTCCGGGAACTGACCGAAGCACGGCTCAAGGCTGTATAATATGTAGAATACTCTTTCCAAAGAATGGAGCCTGCGGCTGATTCGCCTTCTGCAGCAGCCCTTTTGGTTCTCAGATGGCAGACGATTGCTGGAGGCAGTCTTGGAACTAACGGCAGCTCAACCGCAAGGCCAATTCCTCTCGTGCATCCTTAAGTAAGCTACCGCCAAAGCCCAAGTATCCAACCGCCCGGAAACGGAATATGGAGGAACCGATCGAAGACTCCTTCCATGAAAATCCAGGATACCAAGGTTAAAACAGTGCTTAGCGTCCAGGACTCTTTTCCTGCTATCTTCAAATAGGCAAAGACAAAGATCGGCACGGCCAGAGGAAAGCCAAAAGCAAGGATCAACACGAGAAAACCAAATATCCAAGCGAAAATAAGCAGGGTCCTTTTTCGGGCTAGGGTCGGCTCGATTGCCGTTGTCAGTTCGAAATCCACCGCGTGCCCTTCGCGTTCCTTCTCAACGCCCCAGATGCTCAGGGCCATTTCACTCAGAGCGAGCAAAAGAAGCGGGATTCCAATGACTCGCGGGAAGAGCGCCGTCCTGAACGGCCAATGCAATGATGCATAAAGCGCATACGCCGCTATGCATGCCGCAGCAAACGCTAGCATGAAGCGAAGATTGACCAAGGCCTTCATTTGGCCTCCCCCTTGGTCGATTCTCGCCGCTTGGAACGAATAAGGGGAAAGAACAGCACGAACGCCGTTAGCGCGATGAGCAGTAGAACCAGCGGCCGCCCGACCCAGGCCGAGCCGTAGCGGATGGTGGAAATGTAAAAATTGTTCTCGGCGATTCTGCCCAGAACAAAGCCGAGGACCAGCGGAGCCCGGGGCCAGCCGCATCGAATCATTAAGTAGCCAAAGAGCCCGAACACGAGTAAAACAGCCAAATCCCCAAGATGATTGTTAGAGGTGTAAGCTCCGATGAATGAAAAGAAGAGCACGAACGGAATAAGAACGGCCCCTCGGATGAGCGTGAGCTTGGCGAGGTAATTGAGAAAAAATAGGCTAACGGCGACGGTAATGATGTTGGCGACCACCATCGTCCAGACCATCGAAAAGGTAAGGACGAGGTGCTTGTCCAGCATGTCGGGGCCCGGCGAAATTCCCTGAAGAAAAAACGCCCCCAAAAGAATCGCCATGGAGGAACTGCCTGGGACACCGAACGCGATGGTGGGGATGAGAGAGCCGCCTTCCTTGGAATTATTGGCGGCCCCCGGACCCAGTACTCCCCGGATATCACCTCTGCCGAACCCGGTTCGCTCAGCGCTGTCCCGCGCGCTCTGAACCGCATGGCCGTATGCGATCCACTGCGCCACTCCTCCGCCCAAACCCGGCATGATTCCAATAAAGGTTCCCACCAGGCTGCAGCGCAGGGTAAGCCCTAAGTGCACGAACGTATCTTTAACTCCCACCCAGACCCCTTTGCCCAAATTCTCCCGCGGAAGGTTGCCCGCGATAGAAGTTCCCCTGACGGCCAGATCAACGATCTCCGGAATGGCGAATAGACCGACCAAGACGGGGACCAGGTCGAGTCCGTTCCACAAGTAAAGCTGACCGAAGGTAAACCGCTGCACTCCGGCCTGGGGATCTTGCCCTACGAGCGCAAACAAAAGTCCCATGAGCCCAGCCAAAATCCCGCGCGAGAGGGCCCGGCCTCCTTCTCCGCTCAAAGAGGAGATAAATGCAATCCCGACGACGGCAAGCATGAAAAGCTCGGGCGCACCGAACGTCAGAACCAGAGGGCGCACGATCGGAATGGAGAGAGCCAAGGCAAAGGCGCCGATCAAAGCACCGATCAGCGAACTCATGAGCGCTGCCCCGAGCGCCCGGCCCGCTTCCCCTTTCTTAGCCATCGCGTGGCCGTCGAGGATCGTCGCCGCCGTAGTACCCTCCCCAGGAATGCCGAACAAGACGGATGTGATGTCTCCGGTCGTAGAGACAACCGAGTGCATGCCCAAGAGGAAGGCAAACGCCTCCACCGGGCTCATCTTGTAAATGAAGGGGAGCATTAAGGCCAAGGTCGTTGTGCCCCCCAGCCCGGGCAGCAGCCCAACCCAAAAGCCCAGAAAGATGCCCAGGAGCATCACTAGAAAAGTCTGCCACTGGAAAACGACCCAAAGGCCCTCGATGAACGTATCGAACATAGTTAAGAATCCAACTCTTTCCCGTCAGAGCAGGACAAGGAAGAGCTGCGCTCCTCCCTGCCCCAGCGATTTACAGCTCGCGAGGACTTAGTCCCCAAACTTGATATGTTTCGTCAGTTCCTGCACGATGTCTGGAGGCTGGCTTAAGACTTCAGCCACGACCTTCAGCGCATCCTCGGGCGACGTGTAATCAATGGTCATCTTGCCCTTCTCGGCTTCTGCGAGAAGCTCTTTGTCCTTCAGCGCGTTGGCAAATGCATCGCGCAGGATTTTCATCACATCCTTTGGCGTGCCGGGAGGAGCAACAAAGGGCCGGTAGATCTGCGTCGGTACGGCGTTCACGGCCATGACGGTTTTACCTTTCTGGCTTGTTGCGAGATCTTCGTCCACCGGCAGCTTCTCGATTCCCGGAGCCGAAGTCCGGTTGCGAAGGATGGCACGCACCAGCCCGCGGTCAAGGAAAGGCTTGATCGAATCGTAAGACCCCGCCCGGCCGTCGACCTCTTTACGCTCGACGGCAAGCATAACGTCCGCGCTCGACGAATAACCAGGGACGAGCTTGAAGTCAAAGCCGGCGTATTCTTTGAGGAGCGAAGGGAAATCATGGGTCGAACTCCCCGGTCCCGTGGTGCCTATGACAAACTGCTTGGCCTTTCGCAAATCGCCCGCACTCCGGTACGGAACATCGGAGCGCACGGTGAGAATCACTGCATCGCTGGCGGCACTGCCTAGCCAGGAAAATTTCCCCAAGTCGAACTTCACTCCCTCGACTTTAATCAATTGCGCGATGACGGTGGCATTGTTGAATGTCCCAAAGGTCAGCCCATCGGGCTTGGCGATGCTAAATAGGTGATTCGCGGCAATGACGCTGCTTGCGCCCGGCATGTTTTGAATAATGACGGCAGGGCTTCCTGGAATATACTTGGGCAGATATTTGCCGATCAGCCGCGCATACCTGTCATAGCCTCCTCCGGGTTTGTACCCGACGACGATGGTAATCGTCTTGCCTTCAAAAACCGATGCCGCATGCGAAGGCACATACGCAGCAAGCATAATCAGGGATAAAAAGAGGACCTGCAATTTCTTCATAACAACTCCTTTCTGAACTACGTCTTGATATCTTTGATGGAGGTTAGCAACGCTTAGCGGGATATTAGCTTACTACGAAAAGGGGCACGCGGCAGAGGCGGAATTCTTGAGCACTGGCGGGAAAACTTCAAAACAGATTTTCATCGGTAAGCACTACGAGTCGGGTTCACGCGCAGCTCACGGGCTCTTATCTCCTCTTGCTTCCATCTTGACAAAACGATCCGTGAGCTCGGCAAGCTGGCGGTAAAAACCCCGTTGTGCGCCGACCTTTACGGCTGCTGTGAAAGGTCCGATCCAAAGCCCGAGCTGCTCCCTCAGGAAACGCTTCTTGAGGCCTGATGCCGCCTCTAACGCCTGAGGATCGCCGGTTCGGTGTCCCTCGTTTTGACGGTTAATAAGCAGATAGAGAAACTCCAGCTCGGCCGCAATATGGTCCGGCGGTCCACGAAATTCCTCGTCGATTTCAAAACCGCCCTCCTCGTAGAGAGCGAGGACCGCCATTGTCGTATCACCCATGACGATCTTTCCGTCCTCTAGCCATACCGACCCGTAGGGTGGCGCAACGGCTTGGGGAGATCCGAGAAAGAGACTGGTATAATCGATTAGCAGGCTCTCGATGCTCTCTCGGGAAAATTCCTCGCCCAGTTGGCGCACCTGGGCCGCGAGCGCGGGGTGAATCCGCGTCGCCGCTTCAAGCATCGAATCAAACATTCGCTCCTCCGCAAACGCCGGATCCGGCTGGTAATAGCACGCCGCAAGAAAGCGGCAGAAATCCTCGCGGGCGGCTCCTTCTTCGAAATCATGATGTGCCATCGAGACTCCTGAAACGATAAAGGGAACCCGTGGGCTGCCCGAATTTTTATACTACAACCGAGAAATCAGGCCCTGGCACTGTACTTGCGCACATAATGCACATTCGGCCTGGTTTTCTTGTCCTCCTGCAAACGAAACGCTTTCTCCGTCTTAAGCAACCTAGCGATCTCCGAGTTCGGATCATCCTGGTCGCCGAAAATCCGGGCCTGGGAGGGGCAGACCTCGACGCACGCCGGCTGCAGACCATTACTAGTGCGATGATAGCAGAACGTGCACTTTTCGACCACGCCCGCTCTTCGGATCGCATCCACATCTCCCGCCGCGAACTGATTCATCTTGGGGGTCCTCGCCCCAGCCTTCTTGGCGGTTTCTGCTGCCGAAGCCGTGCATCCCGCGATCATCGCCGACTGGTCGGTCCACTGGGGCTGGCTGTCGCGTTCCTTGAAGTTAAAGCTGATCACGCTGTAGGTCTCGCCGTCGAGGCTCCTCCCGTCGAGCTCGACATTGCTGTATGGACAGGCATTCTGGCAGGCCCGGCAGCCGATGCACAAATCGTCGTTGTGCATCGTAATGCCTTCCGGTGTCTTGAACATCGCCTTCGGAGTGACCGGGCAGGCCGCGACGCAGGGGGCATCAGAGCAGTGGTTGCACAGGACCGGCATCACGACATGTCTTGTGTTGGGGAACGCTCCCTCGGTCCTGATGATGAAGTCGGCCCAGTTGTAGCTTTGACCTTCGCCGCGGTTGCGGGTGTTGTTCTCGGCCTTGCAGGCGAATGCGCAAGCTCCGCAACCCACGCAATTTTCCAAGTTGATGACCATTCCAAGTTTAGACATAGTTATTCTCCTTCACTCCGAATGTTCAGTAATCAGGCCTTTTCGACCCTGACACCAACGAATCCGCCATTGCGGGCCGTCGAGCCGCTCAAACGGTCGTAGTCGTCCACCAGGATCTCATTGTTGTTGCCGCCGCGCGGTTGCGCTTTAGCATAGTTACGCGCTGCCACGCGGCCGTAGGCCCAGTGGCCCTGGCCGAAACACTTCGCGACCGTGCCGGGCCGCACCCCTTCCCATAGCCTCAGCTTGGTGATGATCGAGCCCGCCATTGAGGAGACCTTGACGACATCTCCGGTCTTGAGGCCCAGCCTCGCGCCATCGACCGGATTCATCTTGAGCACGTCATCCCAGGAAACGTCGCCGGGATCGACCTTCTTGAATTCCTGATACCAGGCAAGGTTCTGCGACCGGCCCTCGCGGTTCAGCCGGGACTTGTAGTCGATGAAGTCGAACGGATAGTCGGCGACGCTGCCGTGACGCTTCGGCGGCTCGTAGTGCGGGACGAAAGCAAGTTCACCCCGGGCCACGTAGCCGCTAACCGCGAGAATGTCGTCGGGTGTGGTTTCGTACTTTTTGGCGTGTTCGGTCAGGCCCTCCTTCATGGTTTCACTGAAGAACTCGAACTTATGGGTTGCTGTCTTGAACTTGCCGCCCCAGCCGCGCTTGAAGCTGTACTTCTGCGTGTTGTAAATCCCCTTTTTGCGGAAATCGGCCCAGCCTGTGAGCTTGTCGCCCTTGAGCGGCTCCTTGGGATTCCACATCGGCGCGCTGGAAATTTTGGCCGCAATCTCAATGAACTCGTTCACGTTGGCGGGAGTCCGGCCGGTTTCGGGGTCTTTGAACTCCTTCGAGAAGTAGTCGTACAGGTTGGGGAAGCCCTTCTTCTTGAGTTTCTCGGCGAGCAGCCAGATCACCTCGGTCTCTTCCTGCTTGACATCCCACAGCCGTTTCGCCGCCGGCTGCTGGATCGTGGCATAACCGTGCGCATTGCCGTTGTTGGTGATGACCGACAGACCCTCGCTCGAGTTGAACGTCGAGGGGAGCACGACGTCGGCGAACTGGGTCATCTCCGAGGCATTCGTTACCATATGAGCAAAGAAGGGCACCGCGGCCAACGCCTTGTCCCAGCGCGACGGGTCGGTGCATGAGAAGTTGAAGTTGGTCCACGAACTCAGCAGTACCTTGACGGCGCCCGGGTCCTTGAGCATCCCGTTGGCGACGTTGTTGGTCACCACACCGCTGCCAGGCTTCGCGTTCATCATCGCCGGCATGTCCTTCTCGCCACGGCCGTCAATCTTCTTGCCCTTGCCGTACTTCTTGGCGATGTCGTCGACGTAGGCGTCAAACTTAGGGAACTTCCCGGTTGGGACGCTGTTGGACTGAAGCGTGCCGCCTTCGACGTCGATCGAGCCGACCAGGCCATTGAGCGCGTGGACCGCCATCGCCGCGTAGGTGCCGCGCGGATTCATGGCAACGCCCGGCCCCATCCACACCGCCACCTTCGGTGCGGCCTTGCCCATCGCGCGGGCCACGCGGACGATCTGCGCCGCCGGGATCAGGGTTTCCTTCTCCGCCCAGGCGGGCGTACGGTCCTTCAGCTCGAGATTCCACCATTTGACCAGCCCATGCGTCTCCTTCTCGGCGAAGGCAGATTCCTCGACCATCTGCCCCGCGACAAACAGGTTCTTGCCGTCCTTGAAATCGCCGACGAACTCCCGATTCCAGAGCCCGTCGGTGAGCAGCACGTGGGCGATGGCGCTGGCCAACGCGCCGTCGGTGCCTGGCTTGACGGGGAGCCACTCGTGGGCCTTGGCCGCCGCGTTGGACAGGCGCGGGTCGACCGCGATGACCGTGCCGCGCGCCAGAATTTGCCCGAATTTGTTGATCGTGTTGGGCACGATTCGGTTCGAGGCGAGGGGATCGCATCCCCAGGCGACCAGGCAATTGGTGTTGGCGAGGTCGTAGTCGCGGTAGCCGAAGAAGCCCTGCGTCAGCCCCGGCCCCATCTTCTCCGCTTCGGCGCAGATGGCGCTGTGAGAAAAGTAGTTGGGCGTGCCGAAAATCTTCGGGAGTGTGCCGTAAAGGAGGTCGCGAGCTGTCGACGAGTAGCGACCGCGGATATAGGCGAGCTTGTGTGTTTCCTTGTTCTTCCGCAGCTCGATCATCTTGTCGGCGACGATGTCGAGCGCCTCGTCCCAGGTGATCGGGACGAACTTCGGATCGATGCCGCGCCCCTTCTGAGGGTTGGTCCGCTTCATCGGCACCTTGATCCGGTCGGGATCGTAGGTCTGCTGTGGGATCAGGTGACCGCGGGGGCAGACGTAGCCGCTATTGGTCTTGGAGAGCGGATTCCCGCGCACCCGTACGGCGCGGCCGTTCTGGACGAAGATCTGAATCGCGCACCATTGCGTACACCCCTGGCATGCCGTTGATACCCACTCACCCTTGGCGGGACCTGCGCGTTTAGCCTTGCGCACGGCCATCGCGCTGGTTGCCGGTTGGGCCAGAGGCACCCCGGCCATCAGCAAACCGCCCGTGGCGACCGTTGCCTTGATGAAATCCCGTCTCGTCAGTTTCATACAGTAGCCTCCTTTGCCGCTGTCAATGTCGAAAGAGCGTGTTTAAGACGTGCCAATGCTACGCTTTGGCATCTTCGCAGCCCGCTTTTCGCCCCAGTCTCGTTAGTGAACGTATTGATGGGAATTCTCAGGATGACTGATCGTGATCCAGCGCCATTAGCAATTGGGAATGGTCTTTCGTGAGCGAAAATCATGCTGCCGCCAGACATCGTTTTCGCGGAAAGATCCGGCGTCCAAAATAGGGAGTTTTCACTGGAAACGAATTCGCCAGCGGAGAACTCCCCGAATTCCAGACCGTCACAGATGCAGGCCGTTTTCATTTGTGAACGCCGGATCTCCAGCGCGGCACGCCTGTGAATCGTCTCAGTCAGACCCCCATCCCTCGCAACCACACACATTTCAGTCTCCTGACGATCTTGAGGTTGCTTTCCAAGGCTTATGTCCAGGCTTCCGATCAGTACATAGGG
>JBFJNS010000089.1:0-9197 GCA_041618055.1 Binatia bacterium | reverse complement strand
GGATCGTGACAGTGAACGGCGCATCGTTGATGTGCTTCAGAGCCATTTTCCAAGCCACTCAATCTTGGCCGAGGAAGAGACCACCGTTACCGGCACCCAAGCGAGTTACCGATGGATCATCGACCCTTTGGACGGTACGACAAACTTCGCCCACAACTATCCTCACTTCGGTGTCTCCATCGCACTGGAGCGCGAAGGAGAAGTCATTATTGGACTCGTGTACGATCCTCTGCGCCGCGAATGCTTCAGAGCCGTCAAAGGCGCAGGCGCCACGCTCAACGGCAACCGCATACGCGTTTCCGCTACTCTAGAGCTGAACCAAGCTTTGCTGGCAACAGGCTTCCCGTATGATCGCCGCGATCGAGCGGATGATTACCTGCGTTTTTTTAAGGCGTTCCTGATCCGTACCCACGGGATTCGGCGTAACGGCTCCGCCGCTCTCGACCTCTGCTATCTGGCCTGTGGGCGAATAGACGGATTTTGGGAGGCGAAGCTGCGGGCCTGGGACATAGCCGCCGGCAGTCTAGCGGTTAAGGAGGCAGGGGGCAGGCTGAGCGATTTTTGCGGCAACGAGTTCTCGATTTGGCGGGAGGAAACGCTGGCGTCAAACGGCGCCATTCATGACGAGATGGTGGGCGTCGCCCGGGCGGTTGCTGACGCACGTGCCGCGTTGACTCCCCCATAGTCGGATGTTAGAAAAGTCCAGGCGCCCGTAGTGAAAAGGATATCACGAGGGTCTCCGGAACCCTAAGTCCGAGTTCGATTCTCGGCGGGCGCACCAGCTCTCTCGAACCGACCTCTGGCTCTGAGAGACAACGAGGGCACCTTTCTAATCGAGCAGAAGTACTTAAAATGGCCACCGACTTTCACCTGCAGCCGTCGCGGGCGAGTCAGCACGAAGTCAGCGTTTGGCTGAGTCGTGAGACGGTGGCAGGGAAGGACGTATTCGTTTTGGGCGTTGGCGGAGGCTAAGATTTCCCCGCATCCAGGTTTTGATAGAGCTCTTGGAGGGTATCGAGCTGCGTTTTGATTTTTTGCCGCATGGATGCTTGCAGATTGGAGATCTGCTTTAACAATCGGGTGTTCTCGTCGCTCAGACTCGCCAGTCTGCTTTCTAATTGAGGCAATCTCGCTTCCACGCTTTCCAGCTCAAGTATTCTCTGTGAGAGGGATGCTCTGTCGCTTTCATCCTTTTTGAGCCTTTCCGCAAAGTCGGTTTTCTCCTCCTGAAGTTTGGCTAGACGCTCTTCAAGCGAAGAGAGCGCTCCGTGTTGGCCTCGCAGCGATTCGATTTTCTGTCGATCACCGTTTCTTTCCGCCTCAAGCTGCGAAACCTGCGACCTAAGCGCGGAGTTTTCTGCGTCGAGTTTAGCGATTTTTTCGGAAAGTGGAGCGGTTGCGGAAGCGATATTCAGTGATGCTTCCTGCCGAGAAAGTCGCTCCCTGTTGAGGTTTTCAAGCTGGGCATGCAGCTCGGAACGTTCCTTGGTCAGAGCAGTGATTTGTCCTTCCAAATCGGTGATGCGTGCCGCTTCGCTCGTGGGCGAGACCGAGGCTGCGTTCCCCGTTTCGCCCGAGAGGGCCGTCAAGCGAGACTCGGCAATTTCCAGCAGCCGGCTTTTTTCCTTTAAAGCCCGGTCAGAATTCCAGAGGTACGCAATCAGGGCTCCGAATGCGATTCCGCCGGAAACGACGATCAAGATTTCCATGCTAAAGCGTCACCCTGTTGCGGGATCAAATTTTACCCTCCACTTTTAACCCATCGAGCCTCACGGAAATCATATCATAAAGGTCCTTCAATGGCACGTCATCCGGAACCTGAGCGGGGTCCGCCCCCAAATCGGCAAGACGTTCGTTAAGAGCCATAAGGTCGGCGCGCGTCTGGTGGTACTGGTTGAACTGATCTCGGCAACGCAGAATGCTCTTGTCAATATGAGCCAAACAGTCTTTTAATAGGTCTTGCTGCTGCTCGGAGAGGGTACGCAATCGATCCACCTCCGCCTGAACCACCTGAGCTGCGACCGGTCGTACGCGATCCTCGATCTGCACTTGCATGTCCTTGAGCGCCTGTAACAACCGTTCATAAGTCTGCTCTTCTTTCATAGGGTCTTCCTTTTTATCGGCCGATGCTTCCGTGCGCGGCACGCATTGCTACGGCGGGGAGTCAGAATAGCTGTGCGAAAGCAGGGTAAGGGCGGATGTCACGTTCGTGATTCTTTGAGCAACTCGCCCGCGATCATGCGTGACACTGCGCACCTGCTCGACCGGTTTTGGCCGGAGCGACGATGCGGGGTTCTAGAAAACGGGGGATGTGCTATTTTGCGCCACCAGCAAGTTGAGCTCTCGGCTCGCTGTCTCCATTATCTGACAGATTCATGGGCTTGCTCGAAACCAGTTCCAGAACGTCGCTTCTGCTGAATCGCCAGCTTCGGCCAATGCGGTTGCCGGGAATGACTCCTTTTTCGGCCAGTTTGTAGACCGTTTTAAGATGGATCTTCAGCAGAGCTGCCACTTCCGACGGTGTCATTATCTCTTGCATCCGTAATTTCTCCTTCCGATATTAAATTTAACCTTAGCTAACCCAGCCGAGCATATCCTGTGCCAACAAGCTCCATCAGGGGCGGTTGGCACGCAAGACTCCATAATTCCAAATAATTCCTTCGAGAGGCGGAGAACTCTAGCCAGCGACAACAAAGCGCAGGGAATCAGCGACTATGGACAACTTTGGCCAAGACTTACGAATTTCGGCCACTCCAAAAACGCCAAAGGGGAGTTTTGGGGAGTCACAGTCGCTTTCGAGAAACTGGCAGGCTAGGTCTCACGACAGGAATCCGACCCGGGGTGTACAGCTCTGCTTTTGGCAGAAACGACGCAGTGTTTAGCGCTGGTCGGGCACATGCCCGGCCAATCAACGGGACAGCGAGTTGCCCTAGTAAACGTTGATGACGGCATCGCTGCCGCTTAAAAAACGTGGGCGGAGAAGAATCCACTGGGTCGCTGGCCGATCCGTGATCAGTCGATAACCCGCATTTCTGCGTTCAAGATAAGCGACATGCAAGGTTTCTGTGGCAAATGTGGAATCGCGGTTAGCCATCAGCGATTCGTGTTCGGAAAACCACGGCCAGTCTCCAGTGGCGAAAGGTAATGGCTAATCCTTTTCGGCTAATGGTAAGCGTTGGGAAGCACCAAAACGACTTTGAACCCTCGCTGTTCTCTGCTGTCGCTGATTCGAGCAATGTCGTTCGAGACGCTTGAGCATTGATCTAGCGCGGTCCGGTTCTTCTGCCGGCGCTTCGCCTGTTGTGCGCCTAAGGATCATGCAAAAGAGAAATTGAGGCACGGCAGTTCCACCTCATTCAAAAGGGACCAGAATTCCACCCTCAGGGGTCCAATTATCTCCCATTTTACGCTTCGACGTACCGCTGTAACCTCACGATGTGTGCTTTCCCTCGCTCTTGAGCCATGGTTCAGACAAAGCACTAGTTATTGTGTGGTAGGTAGTATGGACCTACTAAAGATACGACTCTGGGCGAGGGGGCTTAGCTATTTTCAGGGAACCGGCAGCTAAGGACCTATAAACTAATAAGCTTTTTTCTTGTAGGTCCTAAATTTTTACGCTTGACAGATTACGAATAACGATGTACATATCGCCGCTAGCCATACGAAGTGTATACTTCGGTTACAGTGGTTGTGTACATCTTTTACGACCAAAGATACGACAAAAAAAGGAGGCATATATGAGGAAGGGATTACGGGGATTGGCAGCAGTAGTGTTTACACTCGCTGCTTTCCTTTTGGCGACGGTGCCGGCGCGGGCGCAGAATGTGGAGGATAGAATCCAAGCGCTCGAGCAGGAACTGTCGCAGTTAAAGGAACAGCAGATCGAACTCAAACAAGAGGCCACGGCAGCAGCGGCGGCGTTGCCGACGTTCAGCTACCGTCCGGGCAACGGTCTGATGATCGAAGCCGCGGACAAGGCATGGTCTATGCGCACAAGCATGGAAGCTCATATCCGCATGCTTTTCGAGAGCGGGCGCGATCAGGTCGGCCGGACCAACGGCGAGATCATGGGGCGGCGCTTCAGGCCGAGCTTCTTCTTTTGCATCAACAACTGCCTGTACGAAATCGAAGCATCCATTGACCTGGACGGTTTTGGGACAGGTAACGCGAAGAATTCAACGGGCACAGGCGTGGGTTCGATTCTGCAGCGCGGGGTGGTCCATATTCACCTTGAGAACGTGAATCCATGGCTGCCGACCTTTTCGATGGGCATGGATATCTCCACTTCCGCTGCCGCGACTCAATCGCGCCAGGGTTCCAGCTCCACCGGCGCGCAGCGCGAGTACGAAATTCTTAGCCGCCAGGTAGGCCCCAACACGGGCTCATCTGGAAACGGCTGGACTCTTACCTGGGATGATCGCTCGCTTACCGGCATCGGCATTCCCGGCCGCATCACCCGTTTCCAAGTTGGGGTGGCCAACGTCAGCGAGGGGGGCGACGGGTTGAGCAGCTTCACGGACCGGAAGGATTTCACGACCTACTTCGGAATCCAGCCTTTCTCCGCGACCAAGAACAAGTGGACCCGTGGGTTGCTTTTCGAGATCGGCGCCTGGTTCTGCAACAACGACTCGCGCGCATCGGCGGACAACGGGTGCAACCGGATACGGTTCCGCGACCACGGCGACGCCGCCTCGCAGACGCTGTTTGATACCGGCAGCGGCAGTATCGGGAAGGGGCTATTCACCTTTATCCAACCTGGTGTTACGTGGACAGTGGGACCTTACAGGCTGCGCGCCGTCCATGGCTGGGCGACGCCCCATGACGATGAGGGCGTGAGCCGCGGGAAGAAACGGGCCAAAGGTTGGCTGATCGGCCACGATCTCTACGTATGGAGCCCGAAGGGATTCTTGACCGGTTCGGCGAGTACGCCGGGTTCGATCCTGCTCGGCACGCATTTTGAGCGCAACGACGCTTGGTGCGAGACGGCGGCCCTTTGTGCGAGTATCAACGGGGGTCAGTTCCACCGCAGCACCGTTCTGCTACGCGAGTGGGACATTTGGTATGTTCTAGCGCCGCGCATGAGCATCGGCGCTAACATTTTGTGGTACGACGCCTCGAACCTGCGCGTCGGAAGAAACCAGGCATGTCATAACCTTGGCGTGTGCAAAGATGGCACCGGGCGAAATGGCCGCGGTGGCGACTGGGTCGATGCGTCCATTACCTGGAGATACACATTCTAGAGCCAAGCATCAACGCGTAACCAAAAAAGGGAGCCAAAAAAGGCTCCCTTTTTTTTTGTGCGGCAGTTTTTGACGGCGCCTGTTTGTGTCACGCCTGCATAGGTTCACCGCGGAACGCAAGGCGAGCGTGAGATTTGCCTTGCAATGGCCGCGGTGTTAAAAAATAACGTAACGCGGCACGGGCTCCGCGGTTGCGTCCGCGAGATCGGGTAAGAAGTCAAGACGCCGGGGTATGAAATATGAGAAAGACATCTCAAAGATTTAAATTGACAATCTGCTGTCTGGTCGTTGCGAGCTTGTCATTTGTGCTCCTGGGTTGCATGCACAACATCCCCAGGTTTGGTATCGGGGGGCGGTACGAAGAAGGAAGAGACCAGTTTTTGCGCGGTCGAGGCGGGGATATGGACAAAGCGGTGGCTGCTCTCGAAGCGGTTGTGAGCCAGGACCCTACCTATAAGAATAGTCTGACCTATCTAGGGCGGGCCTATTACCGAAAAGCCAGGTATCGGGATGCTTTCGCCATACTCCAGCGTGCGGTGGCTTTGAATAAAGAGGATGAGATTGCATGGATTGCGCTGGGCGTGACGCAACTGCGCTTGGGGCAGAATGAAAAAGGATTGGAAACCCTTAAAGGAGGTGTAACCCTGGCCAGCAAGGTCATGGTGGAGGGCTACAAAGACCATATCTATTGGGATACAAATGGATCGGTTCGCGCATCTCTAAGACGCTCCGCTTTCTTATTGGTGAAGGGCATCGAAGAAAAGGGCAATATTATTCAGGCCACAGATCGTCTCCTCGCCGTCATCGACGACGAGGAGAACTTTCAGAAAAATGCCGCGATCCAGCACAGCAACCCGCTCTATCAATAAAGGGAGCATCCTCAGGGAAACACCGCCCTCACGGATTCTCAGGGAAAACCTGCTGAGTCCTCGGTATCTCGGGACCATTCGCGCGATTCCTGACGCCCGGCTAGGTCGCTCTCTTCTTCGATCTTTTTGCCTATCCACTCGCCATCGGCAATGAGCCTGTTCCAGTCAGCGTCCCTGCCGGAAATCATAGCGAGGTTGCCTTCAATGGCGGAGCGGATGTCTCGTCCGGGATCCCAGAACTGGCCGAAGGAAAAGCGGTGGGCCTGGGAGATATATTCGAGCCAGCCGTGAATCCCTTTAAGTCCGCCTTCAATTTCCTTCAAGCCTCGCTGCCGGTCGCCTTGCCGCGCCAAGGTCAGCCCAAGGTATAGCCTGGCGATATCTTCTTCCCTATTGGCAGCAAGCGCTCGTTCCAGGGCCTCTCGCGCTTGGGGTAGTCGTCCCAGGGCGTAGTCGCTGCGTCCCACGTAACTCCATATCCCTTG
Organism: Binatia bacterium; assembly: GCA_041618055.1. Classification (GTDB taxonomy): domain Bacteria; phylum Desulfobacterota; class Binatia; order UBA9968; family UBA9968; genus JBFJNS01. Next base: position 2,603 of record JBFJNS010000089.1, on the reverse strand, counting down.
CTTCATCGCGGTGCCGTACACGTAATTAGGGTCTTTTTGCGCCACGCTCTGAAAATGGGTTAGCGCGGTCTCTTGGTTGCCTTTCAGCAACGCCTGGCGGCCAGACGCGAACTCTCCGCCTAGTTGCACACTGGCGCACGCGGCAATGAAAAACAAAAAGCTTAATACGGTAAACGGACCTAAGGCTTTCATTATATCCTCCTTTGAACAAAATCAGTTTATTCCCGCCGAATAGGCATTACAAGAGATCGGAAATGGTGAAACTCCTGCCCCATGAATGTAAACAGCCGAGGCACAATAAAAATTCCGCCGCCGGTTCATTGATTAAGAATTGTAGTCCAAATCCTCAACGCGACGATGGCGATGACCCCCGCGTACGCGTAGCGCAACACCCGAGGGGATACGCGGCTATGGCACTTTTCTCCCGCGAACGCGCCAATGCCGGCGCCGATCAGCACGGCAAGGGTCATCAGAAAGGGAACCTGTCCAGTGACTAACTTGCCCATAAAGCCGGCGAATCCATTCAAGACATGGATCGCCAGCGCGCTACCGATGGTGACGCGAGTTGGTATCTGGAGCACGTAGATCAAGAGGGGAACGAAGAGAAAATTTCCCGCTCCCAAGAGCCCTACCACCAACCCGACCACGAGCGAGAGAGGCGCAAGTCGAATGGTAGGAATGCTGACTCGGTCGACAGGCACTTGCTCCTTTTCAACGGATGGGCCGGGCAAAAACATCACTGCGCCGGCGAAGACCGTTATGATGCCGAAGAGCAGCAACAGGAACCACTCGGACACCCATTTAGAAGCGATGCCGCCCATGAACGCACCCGCCGCCGACGCGAGGGCTCCGACGAGCGTAACTTTCTTGTGAACTCGTCCCTGGCGCCAATGGGCGGCCCCGCCGACTACGCCCGCGAAGAATACCTGAGAAATGACTAGCGCAGCGACGGTCTTGGCGTCGATCGTCTCCAAGCCCAAATAGGGGGGAAGGTAAAGCAGCAGGGGAAAGAGCAGCAAACCGCCGCCGAGGCCGATGAAGCCCGCGCCAAAACCGGCTACTGCAGCCAGGCTCACAAGGGTAATAAACAGCCCACCGCTCATCCCGCCGCACCAAGGATGCTTCTGATTGCGACGTCCGTCAACGTCGCCACGAAGTAGCCGATACTGACATAGGCGTTGAAGTCGAAAAATGCCCGATTGATCCGCGAGAGGTCATTGACAGTTACGATCCAATGTTCCCAGAATAATATGGCCGACACCGCGGCGAACCCGAGCCAGTAGATGACGCCCATTTCAGCGGACCACCCCACGAGCGCCAGCGCCAGCGTTGTGCAAAAATGAAAAAAACTGGAAAGCCGCAGCGCGCCCGCCACGCCGAAGCGCACGGGAATGGAGAAAAGCCCGTGTTGCCGGTCAAATTCGCGATCCTGCAGCGAGTAGATGATATCGAAGCCGGCGAGCCAAAAAACGACCGCAAGACCGAGGTAGAGAGGCGTTGCAAGCTCAGCTAAGGCGAGAGGCGGTTCGGCCACGGCAAGCCAGGCCCCTATGGGCGCCAGCGACAGAGCGAGGCCCAAAAACAGGTGCGAGACCCAGGTGAACCGCTTCGTCAGCGAATAAAAAAAGATGATTGCCAGCGCTACGGGGGAAAGCGCAAAGCACAAGGGGTTCAAACGGTAGGCCGCGTAGACAAAGAGCAGGGACGCCGCGGCGGTTAGCAGCGCAGCTTCCCAGGCCTTCACTTTGCCTTGGGGCAGCTCCCACATGCTGGTTCGTGGATTGAGGACGTCGAATTTTCGGTCCACCAAGCGATTAAAGCCCATCGCCGCGCTGCGCGCCCCCACCATGGCGACCACGACCCAGAGAAAGATTCTCGGGGTGACCGGGTGGTTCGGCCAGGCCAGCGCCAGCGACGCGAGCGCAAAGGGCAGTGCAAAAACGGTATGGGAAAAGCGGATGAGGCCGCCATAGGTGAGAATTCTCTCTTTAAGTTTCATGGCCATCGGTTAGTTGAAAGCGTTCAAGTAGTTCAAGCCGTTCAAATCGGTTTGCCCACCAGACGGTGGAACCGTTCGAACTGTTGAATCCGTAAGACGTTTTGAACTTTTTGAACGTCTTGAACGATTTGAACTGGGGTTCAAATTCCCAGCTTTTCCCAGATCGAATCGATATATTTCTTGATTTTTTCGTCCATCACGATGGCACCGGGCCACTCACGTTCAAAGCCTTCACTGCGCCACTTACGTGTCGCATCCACGCCGATTTTTGAGCCGAAACCCATCACGGGGGCAGCATGGTCCAACACGTCCACGGGTCCCTCCACAAACACCATGTCCCTCTTTGGATCAATGTGATTGCCGACGATCCACGTGACTTCGGAAAGGTCATGGACGTTTACATCATGGTCGACGACGACAAGGATTTTTGTAAACATCATCTGACCCATGCCCCAGAGGCCGTGCATGATCTTGCGAGCGTGAGCCGGATATTCCTTTTTGATGGACACAATCGCCAGATTGTGAAACACACCGTGAACCGGAAGGTTCATATCCGCAATTTCCGGAAACGTAAGCCGCAAAAGGGGCAGAAAAATCCGCTCCG
>JBFJNS010000088.1:0-9210 GCA_041618055.1 Binatia bacterium | reverse complement strand
TGGACACGGCGACCCTCCCTCAGTGAGTTTGTTTTTGGCAAGAAAATTGCGCGCGATATAGTTGTCAAGCGCGAACTTTCCCGGGCCGGAGAAAATCAGCCAGATGAAAATGACAAGCAACAGGACTTCGGGGAGGTAAAGGAAATCGCCGACGGTTTTTGCCTTGTCGAGCTGGGCCGTCCAAATCGCGACCGCCATGATCACAGCGAGGGGCGCCGAAATGAGCCGAGTGGCGAGTCCGAGGACCAAACAGATTCCGCCGACAAATTCGATGAGAGCAACCATCGGCGCTTGCAAATGGGGGAAGGGGACGCCCAATTGCGCGAAGTACTCCACCAGCTCGTCGAGCTTGTAGAAGAGTTTTCTCCTCCCGGACTCGAAGAAAAGGACACCTACGGAGAGCCGCGTCAGGAGCACCGCTATCCATTCCCGGCTGTCGAGGAGCGGCAAAAGCTCTTGAACCTTCATACTGCCTCCTGTCGTGGCGAGAATCTCTCCTTGCCGCTCGGGCGTGCCGTGGAAGTAGATTGATCAAGTTCCAGGAATTGCGATGAGCGTCGGTCCGCCCGCAGTGGCATGAATTGGACCAGATCCTTCGAGAAGACCATGTCCAGCGTCCAATCGAGAGTCACTCGCAGTTTATTTTCGATGCGCGGTAGCTTGCTCAAGTAGATCGTGCGCCAGAGCCACCAGGCGATGAATCCGGAAAACTTGAAGCCCAGGATCTTCGCCACGCCCGTGCGCCGGCCGATCGCGGCTAACTGACCGATGGTTGAGAATACGAAAGGCTGTTTGGCCGTGCCTTCTTGCGCGGCAATAATATTGCGCGCCACCACTTTGCCTTGGCGCAGCGCATGTTGCGCCGTGGGGGGATATGGATGGCCTGTTTGTCTGTCAGGAACGGAGGCGCAGTCGCCTAGAGCCCAAACGCCGGGGTAGCCCGGAACTTCGAGGAATTCATTAACGACGATTCGGCCGCGATCTTTGGCGCAGCTTAAAGGCTCCAGCAGGGGATTGGGCGCCGTGCCTGCGGTCCAGACGAGCGTTTTCGTGGGGATTGTCTCGTTGTCGCTGAGCTTGACGCCGCGAGCCGAAAAACCTTCGACCTTTGTATTCAAACGAAATTCGATCTTGCGCCCGGCGAGTTTCTTGCGCGCATATTCTCCCAACTCGGGGCCAAGCTCGGGCAGAATCGAGGGCGCGAATTCTACCAGAACGATGCGCAGCATGTCCTCGGTGAGATTGGGGTAAAACTTCAGCGCCTCACGAGCGAAATCGTTGATGGCCGCCGCCGTTTCAACACCGGCAAAACCGCCACCGGCAATCACGAAGGTCAACAGAGGTTCGCGCAGCGCGGCGCAGCATTCGAAGTCCGCTTCTTCCAAGTGCTCGATCAAGCGATTGCGCAGATGAAGCGCGTCGGCCAGGGATTTCATCGTCAACGCCCGCTCGGAGAGGCCGGGAATGTCGTAGAAGTTGGTCACGGATCCGACGGCAAGGATGAGATGATCGTAGTCAAGCTCGTGGGGGTGATCCTCTTCGATGCCATGAGAAACGACGACCCGCTTGCGCTCGAGGTCGATGGATTGCACCGTGCCGTCAAAGAAGGTTGTATGCCTGAGAAGTTTTCTAATGGGGTTGACGATGGTCGTAATGTCGAGGTCGCTGGCCGCCACTTCGTGCAGCATCGGTGTAAAGAGAAAAAAGTTTTCACGGTTGACCAGCGTTATCCGGACTGAGGGGTCAGCTCCCAGGGTCTTTTCTAATTCGAGGGCGGCGTACAGTCCGCCGAACCCGCCGCCCAGAATCAAAATCCGGTGTTTCATCGGAAACCTCTTTAGGCGTGAACTAGCTAGACGTGTTCGTAGGAGATGACGACGTAGACAATCAATATGGCTATCAGTAGGAACCCGTCCATGACGATATCCTCATTTCATTCTAGCTCTGCAGGGAGCCGAGAGTGGCGGCGCCGAAGTTGACGCCGAACCGCGCGCACCAGATACTCACGGAGCGGTATTTGTTCAGGTCGACCTCTGCCGGCACGTCATAATTCTGGTCGCCCTTATTGCCCTTCATGGAGCCCAGATCGATAAAGCCTGCTTCCTGGACGGTGTCGTTACCCTTTTCCACCTCGGCGGCGACCAGATAAACACGTACGTCCGGTCCATTGGAGGTTTCGAAGTTGGTCAGGCGCAGCGTGCGCTTGCCGCCTGGAAGCTGGTAGATAGTGGCCAATCCTCTGGTTTCATGGGCCAGACTCTTAAAGCCCCCCATGGTGACAACCGCCGGCCCTTTTTCAATGGAGGCCATCACCGCCCCACCGGGAAACTCTTCATTAACGGTCTTGGAGATAATCAACAATTCCGGGCGAAACGCATACCACAGACCGGCCAGAATAATAACGCCGGCACCAATGAAAATGTTCCGCTTATTCATGAAAAAACCCTCTCCTAGTAATTTTCCTTTTTCCTCTGTCTCAGCCCATGCCCCAGGCGACATGAGCGGGACAAGCTGGCTTATTAGATGATGAGTTGACGGCAAAAGATGCGCTTGAGCGCAAGGGGAGGATTGCGAGAGGCTACATGAAGCCCAGGACAAGAGATTATGCTCTTTAAGTAATCTCCTTGTTTTCCCAGTTGCCGAAAAGAACAGCGGCCCAGATTATTGGCCGGCAGTTGCTCAGGTCGGGGACTTCCGTCGGCGCACAGTACCGCGAGGCAACCCGTGCCAAATCCAATGCAGACTTTATAAGCAAAATCGAAGGATCATTACAGGAATTGGAAGAAACCGAGTACTGGTTGGAACTGCTCGGCGGATCCGGACTTTTCCGTGAGGAAAAGTTGAAGGCCGTAAAGAAAGAAACCGGTGAAATGAAAGGCATATTCGTTACGATCGTCAAAACCTGAAAGCGATGGCCAAACGACCAAATCGCTAATTGCGAAGGGTTATCCAGTACGACTAGTCCCTATTGCCCTTTTCCTTTGGCCTGTCTCTCTTCTCCCTTATCCCTCATCTATCCTCACGCTTTTTCCCTTTTTCCCTCCGTGGCATTCGCCACTATAGCTCGGCCACCCAAGCCTGGTTGGGACCGGTCAAGGTCAGTCCGGCCAGCAGATTCGGATGGACCTTGTACCCATGACCCGAGTCCGGCGTGGCGATCTTAAAACTCTTACAACGTAACGGAAATAACTGGTATTTTCGCCGCAGCCGGCGAATCCGGTTGTCACTGAGCCTGATTCCCTCACGGCGAAGCTGCTTGGCCAGGCGCCGATAGGCATAGCCTGAAAACTCTCCCTGCCAAACTCTCTGCGGCGATCACAGAGGTGTTGACGCTTATCTGCTGCCGTAGCCAAACGCCGCGTTTTTTAGGGAATCGTTCTCCAAAATCCAGTTCAGCCATTTTCTCCTTGAACTTGCGGTTCTCCTGCTCCAAGAACTTCTCTCGTGCCGAAGGGCCTGCCTGAAGTCCCCCTTGCCGGACCTGTCGTCGCCAAGGGTCGATCACGCTACCTGAGATCTGGTATTTCCGGCTGGCGGCGCTGACCGACAGCAACCCTGATTCCACCTCCTGGACAATTTGCTGCCTTAACCCAGAATCAAATCTCCGTCGCTGTCTTCCCATCGATCGACTCCTTCTCGCGGGTCTATCCTACCCGCTCGTTGAGCCGATCGCACCCCCTCAAATTCACTGCTTCTCTCTCCAGTCAATGGGGGGCAGTCTACGGTCTCTCAAATTAAACCAGCACCCTAGAACAAATCCCGCAATCGCGAAGCTGCAGATCCGAGGGCATACTTTAACCCCAGGTGATACCGCGCGCGCTTGGCCACCGCCCGATCTGGGGCTTTCTCTATGAATTGGAGCCGAGTTATCCCGGCCAAAAGTACAGGATCAACAGCCGGCCGGCCATTGTTCTCAGAGTTATAGAGAGTCCAACTTAGCTCGAAGCGAAAAATGCGATGGCAAAATCCGCTCGTGAAACAAATGATAGCGATCAGGTGCTCCAAATAGCGGGCTACATAAATAGCTGGTGTGGTAAAAGCTCCTTTAGGGAGCCTTCGGTTTGACGCTCACGGCGAGGGAATAGAAGCACGAAGATCGCTTGTCAAACTCTATTTCTTTAACAAGACTCCAAACTCCTAGAATACTTCACAAAGATTTGGCCCATCCCACGTAAAAGAGGCATCTCTCAGTGCTACGGCAATCTGCCTCTGGCTACCGCCATCGATATTGAACCCGGCGAAATCATCGGATGGAAAGTCGATGACCGCTACAAACTCTGGCTTGTCCGTCTACGCCCTAAACCCAGAACAAGAAAAAAATCATGACGGGTTTTTCAGCAGAATCAAATTCCTATGGTAGACCCCGAGCGATTGAAAACAGGGGGGTGTGACTCAAACGATCAACCGTTGATGAGCTGTTCAAGCAGAGGAAGAAATAAAATTCTTCTCCTGGGGAATGCCTGTGGTTACTTGACTTTCCGGCTATCGGGTGATCTCATCACGCAAAAAGAAGAACAAAGAAGCCGCCTGATCGAATTTTGGGAAAGTCTCGGTGAGGAAAAGCTCGGTTCTATTGATTTGAAGGGCAAGGTTCGACTGTTAGCCTAGGTTGAGAGGAAATTTGCCCCGAGGAAGCAGCGGGCGCGGGCAGGTGCACCGCCGGGAAGGTGAAGGATGGGAATGACCATAACCGAAAAAATTTGCGCCCGGGCCTCCGGGAAAGATCGAGTCCAGCCTGGCGACATGATCAACGCGGAAATCGACAAGCTCTATATCAAGGACCTGCGCTTCGCCAAGGCTGAAGATCCTAGGGGCCTTTACGGGGTTTTCAAAGAGGTACTCAGAGAGATGGGGGTGACCAAGGCCTGGGATCCGGATAAAGTTATCATTAACTTCGACGAGCAGCCCGCGCGCAGCACCAAGCGCGCCGAGGGACAGGAGGTCGCCAAGATCTTTCGCGATGAGCACGGGGCGACAATTTACGAGGGATACGAGGGTGGGATCGGTCACAACGTGATGGTGGAGCGTGGCCACGTTAGGCCGGGCGAATTCATTGTCGGCGCCGATTCGCACTCGTGTACCTACGGCGCCCTCGGCTGCTTTGCGACCGGGATTGGCTTCACGGAGACCATCGGCGTCCTGGCGACGGGGAAAATCTGGCTGAAAGTTCCGCCGGCCATATACGTCGCACTCGCCGGCAAGATCCCTTTTTGGATCTGTGGTAAAGACATTGTGCTCAGGGTTATGGCCGAGCTCGGTCCTAACGGCGCAGTCAACAAGACCATCGAGTATGGCGGTGCAGCCGTTGCCGACATCAGCATCGAGAGCCGTCTGTCGATGTGCAACATGGCGGTAGAAAGTCTCGCGCTCAACGCGACTTTTCCTGCGGATGAGAGGGCGATCGGTTATGTGAAGAGCGTAGGTTCAGGGAAGTTTCGGGCCGTGCATAGTGATCCCGACGCCGAATACGTGTCGCGGTACAGCTTCGATCTAACGGATATGGAGCCCTACGTGGCAGCGCCGGGCGTTCCGTCCAACGGCCGGCCTATCCGCGAGTTTCTCAAAACAAAGATCGATCAGGGTTTTATCGGTACCTGCTCCAACGCGCGCATCGAGGATCTCCGCGTCGCTGCCAAAATCCTAAAAGGAAGGAAAGTTCACGCGGGAGTCCGAATGGTAGTCACGCCTGCTTCCTACGCCGCCTATTCCCAGGCGCGCGACGAGGGGCTGTTGGAAATTCTGCAGAAGGCGAAAGCACTCGTGACCGCTTCGGAATGCAGCATCTGCACACGTCCTTCCCTGGCCGCGGGCGAAGTCTGCGTCTCTTCCGGAAACCGCAATTTTCCCGGCCGCATGGGGGATCGGGAGGCGCAGATTTTTCTGGCAAGCCCGGCCACGGTGGCGGCGAGCGCCGTCGCCGGCGAAATCATCGACCCGAGGGAGTTTTTCTGAACCATGGACAAAATTTTTATTGGCAAGGCATGGATATTCGGCGACTGCCTGGACTCGGGCGCTATCGCCGGAGTCATGGCAGGCGTCGATCCCGAATTCTACAAGAAGGTTCGGCCGGGCGATATTCTTGTCGCCGGAATCAATTTCGGCATGGGCTCGAGCGCTGAGTACGCACCCCGGTCGCTGCGCGACGCCGGCGTTGCCGCCGTTGTCGCGGAATCGATTTCCAACATTTACCTGCGCACGCTGATCAACCTTGGTCTTCCCGCGATCGAATGTTCGGGCATTTCTGCGATCGTCAACGAGGGAGACGAGCTGGAACTCGATCTAGCTTCGGGCAGGGCGCGCAATCTCACGAATGGCGAAGCGCGCTCGTTCCCGCCGTTTTCCGAGCATGCTCTCGCCGTTCTTGGTCGAGGCGGACTGATCCCGTTTCTCAAATTCAACCTCTCAAAAAAGCCGGTTGAATAAACGAGAAGGAAGGATAGCCTCATGCCGACCAAAAGAATCGGCGCCATCATGCTCCTGTGCTTATTTGTTCTAGCTCTCTCCCTCTCTCAGGAGAAGGCGCAGAACGACAGCGAGATGGAAGCGATCATTTAAAGCGCTAAAATGGTAGGTGAAGTCGTCTTCTAAGGTGCGATCGGAGCCTCCGAGGCGACCCATTGCTGAGAGCCTCCGAAAAAAAATATCTGTTTCTCCGAACAAGGCGCCAGCTCTCCGGTTCCAATACCTTGATGGAAAAAATCCTGATCGACACGCAAGCCGACAGGTATGCAGCCGATGTCTATAATCTTCGCGGCTGCACCACCTCCATTCTCGTGAGGAAAGATTGTTCGCGAATTTTCCGAGCTGCCAAAAGAAATCTTACCCCAAAAGGCTTCAAGGGGCCTGAAAACCATTGGACGAGCTTTTATATATATGAACCCCGTGACCTTCGGCTATAACACCCGGCTCGTTCCCCGGGTAGAGGCGCCGAAGAAATGGACCGACCTTCTGCATTCCCGGTGGAAGGGAGAGACGATCATGAACTGGGAAGAGTCGGAGTGGTATACGAATATGCTGAACGTCATGGGCCTAGAAAAAGGCCGGCAGTTCATGAAGAAATTGGCAGCCCAGGACACTGTCTGCCGCGCAGGCCGTACCCTGCACGCTCAATTTGGTGGTCACCGCGGAATTCAAGATCCGCGTCATGATGTACACGCCGCGAATGGAGCTGATGAAATCAGAGGGAGTGCCGATCAAACGGGGCGAGCCGATCCGGTGATTGCCTATCATTGTAGCATCGGAGTGGCGTCGTACGCCCCACACCCCAACGCCGCCAAGTTGTTCGTCGATTTTTTCCTTTCCAAAGACGGCCCGGAACTCTTGGTGAAACGCGGCTGCGTTGCGACTCGCTTTGACGTCAAACCGAAGCCGTCCTATGTGGTGGAAGGAGTTAATCTGGTGCCGCGCGACGCAAAACAATCTCCCACAATATTTCGACGAGTATCGAGAAGTCAACGTTCAATAAACAGGGCAATTTACGGAGGTAGCGATGAAGCAAACAACCCAATTGAAACAACTGCTCAAAAGCGGCGAACTGCTGGTGCACCCGGGCGTCTATGACTGCCTTACGGCGCGCATCGCTGAGACCGTGGGGTTTCCCATGGTCAAGCTGCTCGGCAACGTCACCTGCGGCAGCCTGCTGGGGCTCCCTGATCTGGGTCTGATTGGCCTCACGGAGATGGCGAATCACGCAGGAAACGTGGCGGCGTCAATTCAGATACCGCTCATGGTCGACGCGGACACCGGTTATTCCGGCGGGCCACTCGGAGTCATGCGAACCGTCAAGGAGTTCGAGCGGGCAGGGGTCGCCGGAATCGGCATCGAGGACCAGGTGACGCCCAAGCGCTGCGCGCTCATTGAGGCCGGGACGCCGGTGGTCCCATTGAAAGAGCAGCTGAAGAAACTTCAAGCTGCCATCGAGGCCAAAGAAGATCCCGATTTCGTGATCAGCGCCCGCACGGACGCGGAATCGGTCGGCGGCTTAGACGAAGCGCTGAAGCGCATTAAAGGTTACGAAGAGGTCGGTGCAGACATCGTGGGGGTGGCGCTTCCCTGGGTGCGCAAGCCGGGCAACAGGGAACGGACGCTCGAAACGTTTAAGAAGATCCGCGATGCCGTCAAATGTGCGACCAACTGCATGTTCATGGACGAGGCGATCCAGCATGGTAATGTCACCCTGGAGGAGGTCAAGCAGATGGGCTTCACGATGGGTGGCTCCAACTCGGTGAGATACACAGTGGTGAGAGCGGTTACCGAGCTGCTTACAATCTTAAAGCAGGACGGTCACAGCAAGCGATACGCCGACCGCATGGCTTCGCTCAAGGAGTACGAAGCGCTCCTGCGGCTTCCCGAATTTCTCGAGATGGAAAAACGGTATTCGGTGTAGCCGTAAAGCCAAACCAGATTCGGATGTAATGCCTTTGCAGACCACGGATGAAAAACGAGAACGGAAGGATGAAAGATTCAGGCAATACTCAAGAGACATGAAACATAAAAAAATAAAAAGGAGGCAATAGGTAGCGAGTTTTCAATTGGCGCGCTTGTCATAGGGGAGACTACATACAAGTCGGCGTCTTTGATGACATGCAGAAAAACTACCACCCCACTTTGTCTTATCGGGATCTCTATTCGAAGCACCTTGAGATCGTCGAGTTGCTTGATCGCGCCGGAATGGACTATTAATTCGTCGCGGAGCATCATTTCGACCTCGGCTTTTCCTGGTGCTCCACTCCGGAAAACCATTGCGGCTGCGTCGCAAATGACCAAGGTCATCCGGCGCGGGTCTCTGGTCTATGTACTGCCGCTGTGGAACCAGGTCAGAATCGCCGATTCTGATAGAGTTCCCATGGCCGATGTGTGGTGGCACAGGCCAAAGCAGAACCCTTAGGAGCCTCTTCAAGGCTTAAATGCGCAAGCTTACCCTCGTAGGTCCAAAGACCATAGCAGATCTCGCGCAACGAAAGGGCGCAGCCCGACTGACAAAACAACATTGGGACAAACTGATTCCAACAACTAAAGCCGCATTCTTATCTCCCGGATTAGGTCTGTTTGACCTGCAGCTTGGGCCTCCCGTAAGCTTCCCCGTCAAGTGGACAGTTCTAAAGTAGAGTTTCTGGCCTTTGAAAGCTTCTCCCGATACTCGGCAGGTGTGAGATTGCCCAAGGCTTCATGCGGCCTTTCCTCGTTGTAGGTTCTAAGCCACCCATCGGT
>JBFJNS010000087.1:0-9233 GCA_041618055.1 Binatia bacterium | reverse complement strand
GCGCGCTGGACGAAGGCGCTGGATTTTTTCCGCAACTTCGCCGATCGGTGCCATCATTATAAAGAAGAAAAGGTTTTGTTTCCCGCCATGGAGGCCCATGGAATACCGCGGGAAGACGGGCCCATCGGCATGATGCTGCTCGAACATGAAGAGGGGCGCGCCCATGTGCGGGCGATGATGAGCGCCGTCGAGCAATTGGCAACGGGTGATGAGGCTGCCACGGAGTTGCTGTTGAACCATGCCCGTGGGTATCTCGCCTTGTTGCGCGAGCATATTCAAAAGGAGGATGACATTCTTTTCAGAATGGCCGACGAAGTCATCCCGGAGGACGAACAAAAAAAACTCCTCGATGCCTTTGAGGCTTATGAGGCGGAGGAGACGGGCGCCGGTGTCCATGAAAAATATTTGAAGATTGCGGAGGAACTGGAGCAGGCGGCGTAGCTGCAAACTCCGCGCAGAGCGCGCATCATCAAGACACAGTCCAAAAAATTTGACTTACCAGAAGAGGCTCGGGCGACACGTTTGCGGCCTTCAGGCACGAACCCCTTTTCCTGGGTCTAGTTTTTCTTCCTCAAATAAATAAGGAAACAAGGAATCTCGGAGTGAGAACCACGCTGCTTGTGCTCGTGGGCAGCGTCGTAGCCGCGATGACCGTCTGGGCAGTCGGCGCTTTCTGTGAAGGAGGGTAAATGGCGCATTACCACATCGTTTCACTGGAAGGCTCCAAGAACAGATTGAGTTCAACAAACGATGGATCCAAGTGGGTAGTCTAACTATAAGCTAGAATATCGCGGTCCGGACATGGCGTTGTCGCTCTACAATCGCGACGTTAAGCGAATGGAGTGTCCCACGTCTGATCAATTCGTCGAATTTGCGATCCTAATCTAAATCTAAGGCGTCCTAGTTGCCCACCGACGTCAATAACGTTTAGTGGGAAGAATTGAAACCAAGTCTATGAATCCCACCCTTCATACAACTGTACAGATTTATCAAAACCAATTTTTAGCCCACTCGCACTCTGGAAACCCTTCACATGCTTGTTGAAATTTTCTTTTGCAGCAATGACATGGCTTTTTGCTAATTTTACATTTTCCCTGAATCCATGAACGGTTAGCCGTTCTCTAAGCAGCTTTAAGTTTATACTTCGGCGCGCGCAATGCATCTTCCGTTATCCAGTCACGTTTCTCACTCGATACTGCAAATGGCGAGTCCTTTTCATCAAAGATCAGTTGGAGATCATCCGGACCCTTGGCGCCAAGACCTAGCTCTCTGGCACGCTGGATCGCAATCCAGTCCCAGTTGCTAAATCCAGGATCGCACAGTTTGGCATCGGTACCCCTGAAAACATTTTTCTCATCAGGCCACTTCAGGTCTTTGATTAAACCTCTGACGGCATCTACCCACCCTGCAGGCTGTGGTTCATAATGCCCGTGTAGGCCATCAGTGGCTTTGAGCGTTCCGTAGCGTAAAACTGCCAGACCTACAACGTCCGCGGCTATAACATCACGCGCGGCAAGAATCAGGTTGGCGCGGCAAAAGGGCCGGTCCGTCCCGTCAGGTCCCCCGGTGAGAATTATTTGAGTGGCGTCGGCCACACATAATCTTTCCTTTTCTGTGTGTGGAAGGTGCAAATCTGCCAAGAGTTCATGGTAAAGCGGCTCGGTCCTGATTGGGTCCTCCTTGCCCAGTTTGTTCCCGTTATGCCGATTGTTTTTGAGATAGTTCAGCTGATGCATCCAGACACGATCATCAGGGCGCATAATACCCACCCAGTTTTTAATGGCCATAGTATATTGGGACCAGATATGGGTCGAAATGCGAAAAACATTGATGATGTGATCCGCCTTGTCCAACAGCTTTGGCACAAACAATCCGGGTGTACTTTTTTTGAGTTTCGCATCAAAAAGTCTTGGTATGTAAGCTCTAATGGCTCTGTCTCCGGACCATTTTTCCGCTTGCTTCAATTGCTTACGGAACCAATGGCTATGCAGCGTAAATTCAGTTGTGGGATTTTTATCAACTCCTTTTACAAACTCGTGCCTACGCCAGCCTGCCTCGCGGAATGTCGTGACGTGGATTCGATCCCTTGCGCTCAGTTCATCGCCAATTTTCATTACGGCATCATAAATACCCGTTTTTTTGAAAGATAGAATGGTGTGGTCTTTATCGAATCCTGCAAACTTCCCGGTTTTCCAGTGTTTCGTCATCGTGTGTTCAAAACCCAATTCGTCTGCGACGTAAACCCTGGCTGCGCCATGTTCGAGGCACATCCTGACAAGTTCTGCGCAAGATGCAGGACTTGCTGTAAAGGGAAATTGCCCGGCGGAATTGAGAGCAGGCTTAATCAAGACAGTTTGTCCGGGCTTGAGCCAATCCATTCCTCCGGCCAGCTCGACCACCCCGCGGATTGCTTCTCCAGTTCTGGATGGGGTTGCATTTTCTACAATTGCCGCGGTGCTGTATGTGCCAGCGGCTTTATTCAAGGTGTTCATAAGTACCTCCTAAAATTACTTTAAGGGCTAACTTGTGAGTATACGGACCAGTGTATGAGCATTCAGTACACTTCTCATGATGTCGGATTGCTATGAGGATTTCGAGTACCTTTCAGGTTTTTAGACGCGAGGCCACTCCTCCATAAGCTGGTCAGAGTATGATTAATACACTGCTACCGATTCGGAAGAGCTACCCCATCCGCCGGACTTCGGACTCCATTCCCGCCGCGAATTAACACGTGCGTTTACACAATCATTTTGCTCACATCCCTGTGACCCAAAAGCTCTTGAGAGGTCCTGATGTCAAAACGTTTTCCAATAAGCGCGTCGTGAACGAATGACGAAAATAATAATAGCTTGCTGGTTTGTTGATGGGCTTTCGCCCGGATCAAAAGGCGATGGGGCGGACTCGCTCTGCTTGCTTCGCATCTGATCGGTTGGTTGCAACTCACCGCAAGAAACCGCGACGAGGAGTCGTCCCGACGCTCGATAGTGGTGCGCTATAACTGAGCGCGCTGGATTTGCAGCGGCGTGCAGGTGCATTGCTTTTGCGGATCGGTGAAAAAGCCGCAGGGGCAGGGGCACAGGGCCTCAACCCTATAAAGCATAAAGCCCGGGTTCGTCGGACGCGCGGTGCGGTTTGAAAAAATCGGATCCCTAGCGGGTGATGGACCATATACTCGTTTATTGCATTATTTCAATCGGCTTGGTTAATTAAGCTAAAAGAATTCCGTAGTAATCCCAGCCGTTGTAAAGATGCGTCAGCGAATGAACTCTATGCTTGTAATCAAACAATTACGATTCGATAACTCGAGATGGGCGATAGTGCTGATGGGCTTTCTCGGGGTTTTTCTATTCGCTTTAAACGCGCTCGGCATGACGCATAGTTCCCCCAAGCGAGTGCTGATTCTTGACTCTTTCGGGCCTGACGTTGCTCCGTTCAACGTGGTGGCGGCGGCTTTTCGTACAACATTGACCCGGGAAATGGCAGAGCCGGTAGCTATCCATCAAATATCTTTAGAAACGGCCCGGTTTACCGAACCGGAAAAAGATGATTCTTTCGTGCGTTTCATCGAAGACCGTTTCGACGGGCGTAAAATTGATCTGGTTGTACCCATCGCCTTTCCGGCCGTTGATTTTACAGCACGGCAGCGAAAACGTCTTTTTCCGGCGGCGCCGGTGCTCATGACTCTAATAGAACAGCGTCGCCTTCGGCCTGAATTTTTGACGAGGAATTCCACTGCCGTAACCGATAACGTCAACCTGACGGGCATCGTTGAAGACATCCTGAAGGTTTTACCGGGTACCAGGAACATTGTTGTTGTCCTTGGAACTTCCCCTCTCGAAAGATTCTGGACGGCTGAAGCGCGCCGGGAGTTCCAGCGATTCAGCAACCGCGTCTCATTCACTTGGTTTAACGACCTGTCACTTGAGCAAATGAAAGAACGCGTAGCGGCGCTGCCACCGCATTCAGTCGTATTGTTCGGATTGCTGCTCCTGGATGGAGTGCGGGTTCCTCACGACCACGACCAAGCCTTGAAGAGTCTTCATGCGGTGGCGAACGCACCGATGTTCAGTGTTTTCCAAAGCCAATTCGGATCGGGAATCGTCGGCGGCCGGCTCTTCCAGGATCGGGGAATCGGTATTC
The DNA here is from genome assembly GCA_041618055.1 of Binatia bacterium. Classification (GTDB taxonomy): domain Bacteria; phylum Desulfobacterota; class Binatia; order UBA9968; family UBA9968; genus JBFJNS01. The sequence goes on along the minus strand of JBFJNS010000087.1, from coordinate 5,093 downwards.
GAGCGGCCCAAGCCGCGATTCGTATCCTTGGCGGCGAATCCCCCGCGAACATACCACCCCGGTTTCTTGAGGCAGCCTCACCGATTTACGACGGCCGTGAGCTTGAACGGTGGGGGATCAGCGAAAAGCGCTTGCCGCCGGGGAGCATCGTTGAGTTTCGTGTGCCGTCAATGTGGGAACTCTATAAGTGGTACATCATCGGCGCTGTCGCGATCATTGCGTTACAGGCGGCGCTGATCACCGCGTTGTTAGTCCTACGCGCGAAACTTAAACAGTCCATTGCGGCAGTGAGCGAGAGCGAGGAGAGGCTGCGCAGGCTGGTTGAGACTACCGCTGCTATCCCCTGGGAGGCCGATGCCGAGACCTGGGCCTTTACTTATGTCGGTCCGCAGGCGGTCAAGTTGCTCGGCTACCCTTTGGAACAGTGGTATGACAAGGATTTTTGGGTTTCTCACCTCCATCCCGAAGACAAAGAATCTGCAATCACCGCTTGCTTGAGTGGCAGCAAGAGCACCGAGAATTTCGAATTCGAATACCGCATGATCGCATCTTCGGGCGAGACTATCTGGGTCCACGATGTCGCGAAATACGAGCACTGGGATGGAAACCCTAGTCGAGTTCGGGGCTTCCTGCTCGACATTACGGAGCGGAAGGCGGCGGAAGAACGTCAAGCGCGGAGCCGCGCATTTGAGGCCTTTGTATTGGAGTCGCTTCCCGACAACATTGCTATCATCGACACGGAAGGCAAAATCTTGGCTGTCAATGAAGCCTGGAAGCGCTTCGCGGAGGCGAATGGAGCGTCTTCTATCGAGGCGGTATCGTCCGGGGCCGACTACGTCAACGCCTGCCTACAGGCTAAGGTGGAAGGTGACGCGGACGCCCGTACGGCATTCGATGGTATCCAAGCTGTAATTCGGGGAAACCGAAATACGTTTTCCATGGAATACCTCTGCTCTTCACCGACGGCAATACGCTGGTTCGTCATGTCCGTAGTGCCCTTCCAAGGCCCACAGGGGGGAGCGGTGATTTCGCATCGTGACATCACCGAAATTAAACGAGCGGAATCGGAAGCACAGCGGCTGCGCGAAGAGATAGCCCACGTTACCCGCGTCCAGACGATGGGCGAACTGACCGCCACCGTGGCGCACGAGCTGAACCAGCCCCTCGGTGCGATCCTCAGCAATGCAGAGGCAGCCGAGATGTTTCTCAAGAACGAACCACCGGCGCTATCTGAAGTGCGGGATATACTGGCAGACATCCGCAAAGACGACATACGTGCCGGCGAAATCATTCACAGGATGCGCGCGCTGCTGCGCAAGCAGGAGATCGTGAAAAGGCCTGTAGATATAAACAAAGCGGTCGGGGAAATTATTCAGCTGACGAGTAACGACGCGGCGGCGCGCAAAGTTGCGATTAAATTCGAGCCGATGGAAAATCTCCCGCCTGTCTGGGCAGACCGGGTCCAACTGCAGCAGGTAGTGATGAACCTGATTCTGAACGGCCTGGAAGCGATGGCCGTGTCCCCGGAGACGCAGCGCCGGCTCGTCGTGCGCACCAAAAATGGCGACATAGGCGCTGTAGAGATAGCCGTTTACGATTCCGGTCCGGGCATACGCGCCGATAACCTGCCAAAGCTGTTCGAGCAATTCTACACGACAAAGAAGGAGGGGACGGGGATGGGACTGTCCATCGCGCGCACGATCGTCGAGGCGCACCAAGGTCAAATCTGGGCGGAGAACAGTTCCGATGGAGGAGCGGTGTTCCGTATCAAGATGCCTGTGGCGGCGGAGGAGCCGGCGTGAGTGCCACCCAACCGATCATTCATGTTGTGGACGATGACGCTTCGTTTCGCAGGGCAGTGACCCGTCTTTTAGGGACGGCGGGTTACGAGGTGCGCGGCTACGCGTCGGCTTCCGAGTTTCTGGCCGCCGGTTCAGACGATGCACCGGGCTGCGTCCTTGTGGATCTCCGGATGCCGGGGGAGAGCGGTCTCGATTTGCAGGGTACGCTCGCTCAAGCGGAATATCTCATGCCGGTCATTTTTTTGACCGGCCACGGTGACATTCCCACCAGCGTCCATGCCATGCGTCACGGCGCCGTGGATTTTCTCACCAAACCGGTGAAAAAACAGATTCTTTTCGACGCGGTGGAGCGGGCGCTCGCCCGTGACGCGGAGGAACGCAAACACCGCGCGCGATTGCGCGAGTTGCACAACTGCTTCGAAGTTCTCACGCCTCGCGAACGGGAGGTTTTGACTCACGTCGTCAGCGGCATGCTGAACAAGCAAATCGCTTTCGACCTGGGCACCACCGAGCGCACCATCAAAGCGCACCGGGCCAGCATTATGAAGAAACTCGGGGTGGATTCGTTGGCTGAACTCGTCCGTCTCACCGAGGAATACGGCCTTCGGCCGTCCCGCTAAATTCAGATCATCGTTTACTTTCCACGGCTGGCTCTTTATCGCTCATTTCGTTTGCTGCTCGTCATCTCTTTTTTCCCGTCGCTCATACTTCACCAAAGTACAATAGCCGGCCCTTTCAGGGTTTGTTACAAACCCAACAAATGCCGCCTGACATCGGTTTTAAGCAAGAGGCGATGGGCACGGCGATCGTCGCGGCCTCAGGGGGAAGAATCGATTTTGAGTGTTCAGAAAGCAACCCCGCGATGACCGAGGCCAAACGTATTTATTGCAGGCAGGATATAGCTACTGCAAAGGACGACCTTGATCGAGATTTGCTGAAATAGCGAGTACACGGAAGCGATAAACACTATGCAACGATCCGCCGGCTTATATGCAATCGCGCTGCTGGCTTTGACGCAAGCCGTGTTTGGGGCTCTGCGGTCCCTGGAATTGTTTCAGATCGGTAGCGACCTGTTCAAGCAAGGGCTACTCATCATGCCGCTGGTCGGTACCATGGCTTATGCCCGGGGATTGTTCATAGGTGTCGTCGTGTCGCTGTATGTCGCGTTTGCAGTGGGATCGTTTATGGGGCGGGGCTGGGCATCTTCGGCCGGAATGGTCGCGGCAATCATTAATTTGCTCCTGGTCCTGGGCATACTGATTCGAGGCGAATTTGTTCTACAGGGGCTGCTCTGGTCTGTCATCCCGGTGCTGATTTTGTGGTACCTGCTGTCATTTGCACGAGGTGAGCCGATTGTGCAGTAAAGCCAAAATCCGCCGCAGCCACAGGTGAACGAGTATCAAGGAAAAACTTAAACGCCATCTATTGGAGGAAAACGTATGAAGATAATTATGGTTTCTATTGCAGCCTTGTTCCTTAGTGGCTCGGCCCTGGGGCAGGAGTTGATGATTTACCCGGCAAAGAACCAGAGCAAGGAACAGATGGAGAAGGACAAATACGAATGTTACTCGTGGGCCAAGGGCCAGACCGGTTTCGATCCGATGGTGACAGCGCAAGCGACCACGCCTCCGCCGGCTCAAGAGAGGAAAAGTGTCGCCGGCGGAGCCGCTAGAGGCGGGTTGGGAGGTGCGGCCCTGGGCGCTGGAATCGGGGCGATTGCCGGTGGCGGGAGAGGTGCGGGAAGGGGGGCGGGGATCGGTGTGTTGACGGGGGGCGCTCTCGGGGGTCTCAGAAGCAGTTCGCAAAACAGAAAGTCGGATCAGGCGCAGAAACAGCGGGAACAAGAGCAGGTGGCTCAGTACCAGCAGAATCGCAACAGTTATAACCGAGCCTACGGCGCCTGTCTGGAGGGTAAGGGATACTCGGTCAAATAAATTGGCGATGCAAAGCCTGGCTCCCGCGAAAGAACTCGCCGAGCAATGGTTTGGGTCTGTTTGACAAAAGTTGGATTGTTGAGCGACGGACGATCCCGGTTGGAGGAGCTGACAGTTTGGGCTGAGTGTTTCGAGGAAGCAAACAGCCTACGCATCAGCGAGCGTCAAAAATGTATTTTGGCTCGGCGCGTCGAAGGATGAAGCAGTTTCATAGAAGTGTTCTAAGAACATCGCCGCAATTTCAGGGAGGGTTTTCATGGTCTACTTACACGTTTTGATTGGCGCTGTCTTGATATTGTCCGCCAGTCGCGTTTCCGCAGACGCCACGGACTTTGACGGATCCAAGCCATTGCTTTGTTCCGTCGTCAACATTAGCGAATGCACGCCGAACGAAGGCTGTCAAAAGACAACCATTGAAAATGTCGGCATGCCTCACTTCTTCAGGATCGACGCGCCGAAGAAAACCATAACTCCGGCGCCGCCCATCGAGGGAAGAAAGCCTACCCAGATTGAGCGTGCGGAGCGAATCGATGGCAAGCTCATTCTTCAGGGAGCGGAGGACGGCATCGAGGACGTGCGCGACGGGCTCGGATGGACGGCGGCCGTGTCAGAGGAAACAGGCAATTTCATAATCTCGGCCTCGGGCGAGGAGGTGGCCTTTGTCGTGTTTGGCGCCTGCATCGCGCAGTGAACAGTCTGAAGGGGTCACGCGCAACCAAATAGATTCGTAGGTTCTCGGATTTCCTTACCGCGGTATCTTAGCGCGAATGATCAAAAATGATCGCGTTTTTAGCGACGGTTGGATTGGACGAGAGTGGAATAAAATCATGAAAGGGAGGAATCAGATCATGAAAAGGAAGACAAGTTTTGTACTCGCTGCCGTGAGCGTGGCGGCAATCCTGGGCTTGGGTGGGTTGAGCACCGTCAAAGCCCAGGGGATTGAAGTGGGCGATGGCGTGGTTATCACCGCGGAGGTCGTAGCCATTGACAGAGTAGACCGAACCCTGGCGCTTCTGGGGCCTAAAGGAAACGTCGTCGCCGTCGAGGTGGGTTACGAGGCTAGGAACTTCGATCAGATCGACGTCGGGGATCAGGTGAAGGTCAAGTATTACGAATCCGTGGCTCTCTATCTTGGCAAAAAGGGACAGGGCCCGGAAGGTTCGGCGGGGCTGATCACTGCTCGAGCGGCGAAAGGAGAGATGCCGGCGGGCCTATCAGTCGAGGTAGTTGACGTATCTGCTAGCGTGCAGGCCATCGACAAAAAGACCCGCAGCGTGACTCTGAAAGGAATGGACGGGAAAATCTTTACCACCAAGGTCGACAAGTCGGTCAAAGCGTTCGACACGCTGAAGGTCGG
>JBFJNS010000086.1:0-9328 GCA_041618055.1 Binatia bacterium | reverse complement strand
GGGTCCCCCATTAGGCCCCAAGCCGGTGATGTTGAAAGGATTATCATAGACCAAGGTACTCGTATTGTTGTGAAACAGCGACATATTGTATTTCAGACCCAATGTCCACCAGCTTGCCGCGTATTCCCCGCCCACCTCTACATTGTGCATCTGATAGTCGATCGGCTCAGGCACTTCAATGATATGGCTGAACCTGTTTGTGCTGGTTGCGAAAGCCCTGTCGCCGTTCACGTTCTGTGAAGAGTAGCGCACGCCGAATGTCCATTCCGGTGAAGGGGTGTAACGCAGCTTGAACCGCGCGAAACCATGTATGAGCTTGAGAACTTCCCGGTGCGAATTGCTATTCACCCACTCGCATGTATGACCAGGTGTTGTACAATCCGTCGAGTTTATAACAGTTGGTTTCGACGTCAGCGAAAAGGTCCCCCCGCTCCTTGCAAACGGAGTCGCAGCCGTTTCCCCATTGAACAGGTGAGGTATTTGATCCCACTCAAATTCAATATCCAGGAGACCATACCGGCCCATCCGCAGGCGATAATTCTGATCGTCGAGCCCTACCTTGGTCGAGTCGAACTCCAGATAGTAGTCGTTTTTCTTGCTGCCGATCATCAATTGAAGGTGGGGGGCAATCACTGTATCCGGCACATCGCGGTACTCTTCATACTTGTTCCTCGAACCCGAGAAGCTCCGCGGCAACCCGCCCACCTCCGCCTCGCCGGTAATGGTAAAATTGCCGAAATCGATCTGCGTCCAACCCTGGGAGGCCACCGATAAGATAAACGCTAAGCTTGCGGCTGAAATGATGTAGATTTTCTTGTGTCTCATCTTAGTAAACCTCCGTTAGCGCATAAAGCGACGGCCCGACGGGTGATTCGACCCGTGGATTTGTGAATGACAGTTGGTGCAACTCCGGTTAAACGCAAACCTCAATTCAATACCCCGAGGCGAACTGGGATGCCGCGAGTGAATGTGGCACTGGGTGCATAGCCTCGGGTCCGTGACCCTGAGTAGTCGGTCGTTCACCGAGCCGTGCGGCTCATGGCAATTGGAGCAGTTCTCTAAAACCGGAACGTGCTCCCAGAGATACGGCCCCCGCCGCTCCGCGTGGCAACTGTAGCAGTTCTCGTTGATGCTCGTCTGATACAGCATAGCGGGATTCGGCGACCCGTGCGGGTTGTGGCAGTCCGAGCAGCTCATCTTTCCTTCGCGCAGAGGCATGTGCGAGGACCTCATGAGTTGCGCCTTTCGCTGCAAGTGGCACTGGCCACAGACCTCCGTTTGGGCCCGCTTGTTAAAGAATGGCGTCTTGTCGTCGACCTTGGCGAGCTGGAACTTGTCCGTGGTCCTTTCCATGACCTTGTGGCAATCAACGCAGCCAACGCCCCGCCCGGCATGGGAACTCGCCTCCCAATAGGTCTGGACGCCGCTCCTGTGGCACGCAAGGCACGCTTGATTCTGCACCTCAAGGGACTCCCCGGAGTCTTTCCGGAAAGTAATCATGATGCCGACGCCCTTGCCTCCCCCGGCAGCGACGTGGTTGCTCCCCGGTCCGTGACAATTCTCGCATGCCCTTTTCTCACTCTCGTTGCGAGGGTTGTGGAGAAAGATTTTCCCCATCACGGTGCCTGCGAACTTCTCGAATTGGGGCGCGTGGCAACCTTTACAAGCCTCGTTGCCAACATATGTAGCGGGCCCCTTCGGCGCCTCTGCCTGCGCGGACCACACCGCCTGCGCCGACGCCAGCACGAGAGTCCAGAACAAAACCACGACCATACTCCGCTTCATGTTACCTCCATCTGGTTGTCCAAAAAGCGCCATATAAGGCAAATTGTGAATTGAATAGCACAAAGTTTGCTCACCGTCTACAATTTTTTGCCTTCCGTCGCTTTTTTTTGACTCACACGGCCCATGCTCAATTGCCCTTCCCACCCTCGGTGCGCTGGAATCCCGAGTGACGCTTAGACATGTAGTCGCGAGGGCAGCCGTTCAGCCCGGACCTCAGGGTGGCACCCCCCCTGCGCTGGGACTGAAATCCGTAACCCGCTGATGACCGATTGCCAAGCACGAGAGGAAGATCCTGGCACGACGAATCTCGGTGCCTTCCCTACTCCAGTCTCGCACTTCATTCAGTCGCGAAAGTAACTCTAACTGCTAATTTTCAGATCATGATTAGGGCTGGAATACCCGCTTGCGCACGGTTTCCTGGATCGTCTTTTCCAAGGTCTCTTAGATCCCGCTCAAGGGTCGTGATATGAATGGCGAGGTCTTCGGAAATTTCGCGGTTGGTCTTTGATTAAGGATGGAAATGTCGGAACCGAATTCTTGAAGTAAGCCCCAGAAGCGGAAGGTCTGATTGAACGATCATGCGGACGCACCGGAGGCTTCGCTAAGTCAAGCCTCGATTTGCGAGGGCTACGGCCGACGGCGTCGCCGCACGATGTCAAAATCGGGGCTCGCAGCGTCGGCCTCAAAATGTTCCGTCGGCTATTTCTTTCTTAAACTAAAATTGACGTCCATCACCTGCCCTTCTCGGTGCAGTTCAACGCTCGACTCCGTTGATCCTAATTGTGGGTGCCAGACCTTGACACGATAAGTCCCGAGAGGAACACGATTGAGCCGGTAGTTTCCTCTACTGTCAGTGCCGGAGAAGTACGGATGTTCCATCGCGATGATGAAAGCCTCCATGGCTGGGTGAGCGTTGCAGAGAATCCGAGACACCCCCGGTTTGTCAAAAGTGGCGCTCCTCGTCTTGCCCGGAGGATAAAGTCCGACGTCAAATTCCGTGGCCCCGCCCTTCGAATAGACGTTATGCCAGGTGTTGTCATTATTCGGGAACTCAACCGTCGTGCCGACCAGAATCGGCAACACATAGGGTATGAATTTCATTTTGCGCTGATCCAGCACCGCCTTCTTCTTTACCGCGGCACTCTCCGCCTTGATCCGTTCCGGAGCAACGCCCTCGACGGAAACGACAGCATCCTGTGACGGTCTCCCCGCGATGGTCACCGTGCCTTTGATGATGCCGGTGCTCACTTCGGCAGCCGCAGCCAAGCCGGCGCCAGGCAGCACGCACAACGCTAAGATGACTAACAGTATTCCGCGCTTCATTTTTTTACTCCTGGAGACGGTGTGAAGGTGAAATCCACGGTTTGCGATGCCCCGGACTTGACCTCCACCCGTTTTTCCTGTGTGCCCAAGCTCTCGTGCCAGACCTTGATCCGATAGGAACCGGCGGGAACATCAGATATGAGGAACTCTCCGTAGACGTCGGTAATCGAGTGATATGGATGGTCGGTTACGACGATATAGGCGGACATCCACGGATGCACCTCGCAAAGAATTTTCACGACCCCCGGCGTGATGAGTGGTTTACGGCTTACGCGCCCGGGATAAAGACCCACGTTGAACTGCGGCTGACCGTCGGGGAAAAAGGAATGCGCCGTATGGAGAATAGGGTCGGAGTTCTTGAACACTACGAACTGGCCAACGCTTGCCGCTTGTACATGGGGCACAAAACGGCACTTGACGTTGTCCAGTTCATGCAGGGATTCTCTTTCTACGGCCTTACCCTTCGTGATTCCTTCCAGAGTAACAACGGCGTATCGCAGTCCTTGACCCGGCCCAACAATGAGAGTCTCATTGGGCACATCCTTGCAAACATCTTTGTACCTGGTTATCTGCAGCGGCGGCAGCGGCGGTATTTTGCCCTCGACTTTCACAGCGCCGCGGATGGTCGCGCCGTTTTTGACGACGATTTCTTCATACCCGTGGAGCGCGGGAGAGAGAATCACCACTACCATTATCCCTGAAAGTAGAGCACACAATCTTTTTCGCATAGTCGTCATAATGCCCTTTCCGTTCGAGCAATGCTCATGCCACGAAAACGATCTGAATGCCAGTATTTTTCTCCTTTCAAGGGTATTTTTTCCCACGCATAGCAACATCGCATCGAATTCCTCTCAACTTTGGGAATGGCAGCGCTGCCACAAAACTGCTCCTACTGAAGTTTTGACGTCTCCTATTACGGACTATTCGATTATGGATACACCAAGCAGCCAGCCAACTGTATAGGTCACACCTGAGGCCGAGAGCCCGATACCCAGCATGCGCGTCCCACTGGTAAATGGGCCTCGAGCTGTGAAGATGGAAAGAATCGCACCGACTCCAAACAGCGCCAAGCAGCTAAGGAGCGCGCTCCCAATCCAGGCGCCCAATCCGGAGAGGAACAGATACGGCAGCACTGGCACGAACGCTCCGACGACAAAAGCAAAAAAGGAACTCGTCGCCGCGCCCCACGGTGACCCGAGTTCAGATGGATCCAGCCCCAGTTCTTCGCGTGCGAGGGTGTCGATTGCCGTCGCGGGATTCTCGACAATTCGCCGTGCAAGCAAGGCGGCCTCGTGCTCCGGTATCCCCTTGGCTTGATAAATCAGCGAGAGTTCTTCTTCCTCTTCCTTAGGCGACATTTCCAGCTCTTGCTTCTCCATGGCAATCTGCTGCTCAAAAAGCTCGCGCTGCGCCCGCATGGAAACATACTCGCCGGCGGCCATCGAAAACGAGCCGGCCAGCAACCCCGCCACGCCGGCGAGCACGATATACTGCGCGTTCGCCTCGGCACCCGCGAATCCCATGACAAGGCTGAAATTCGACACCAGACCGTCGTTGACCCCAAAAACCGCAGCGCGCAAACTGCCGCCGCGCGACATGCGATGCCAGCGTTCGGCGCCCATGATCGCATCTTGGCCAGGGATGCCGCTCTCCATGGCCCGCAAAGCACGGCTGTGCGCCCGCTCCTGAGCCGGCAGCCCGGCGGCTTCCGGTTGGCTCAGGTAGCCGGCTTCGTCTCTCGCTTCAAGCCCGCTGATGATGGGAACGACTCTGCGAGTACCGACGCGGCGCGCCATCCAGCTCAAGATTCGGACGCGCACCGATGGACGATAGCGCGGAACAATGCCGCCGCTCAGCTCGATGAGCCGGGCCCAGCGCCGGGCGTGGCGCTCCTCCGTCCGGGCCATCTTTTCAAAGATGGCTGCTCGCTTCGGATCTTTTTCCGCCGCTGCCAATGACCGGTAAAGCGTGATGCCGTCCATCTCAACGACGTAGTTGCGGCGATAGCGGTCAATGTCGTCGGCGCTGTGATTCGTTTGATCTTCCATGTCATGATTTCCTGTTATGGCGCGCGTTGATCGGCGATCCATGAGACAGTGGACCACCATCGCAAACTCGACGCTAAGTCGTCTGTCGCGTTCCCTGCCATGGGTGTGTCGCGCTAGGCAAATCCCCGCAGGCGGATGCACCTTGCGCAGGGGAGGCTTTTCATTCTACCCTTGGCAACAAAATGGTGACCTTTCAAGACATCACAGACGCCCGCGAGCGCATACGAGAGCACATTTATCTATCGCCCTTTCCCGCCTCGGAAACCATCAGCCGAATGACCGGCAATCGAGTCTACTTCAAACTCGATAATCTTCAAATGACCGGGTCCTTCAAAGAGCGCGGCGCCCTGAACCGCCTGCTCATGCTCACCCCCGAGGAGGCGAGGCGCGGGGTCGTCGCCGCCAGCGCGGGCAACCATGGCATGGCCGTCGCCTTTCACTGCCAGCGGCTTGCCATTGCCGCAACCATCGTAATGCCCCTGCACGCTCCTCTTGTCAAAGTAAGCTGGGTGCGGCGCTACGGCGCTAATGCTGTACTCCATGGCACGGATTACGATTCGGCCCTCGTGGAGGCCCGGCGCCTCAGCCAGGACAAGCGCCTGACGTTCATCCACGCATTCGATGATCGATGGATTGTCGCCGGCCAAGGGACGCTCGGACTGGAACTCCATGAGCAGAATCCGAACTTGGAGGTCATCATCGTGCCGGTTGGGGGCGGGGGGCTAATCGGCGGGACGGCGCTCGCCCTCAAGACACTCAACCCGCGAATCCGCGTCGTCGGAGTTCAAGCCGAGGTATTGCCGTCGATGAAGATTGCTCTTGAGCGGCGCCAGGCCGTGCGTCTACCTTCTGCCGTGACAATCGCCGACGGCATCGCTGTGCGCGCCGTTGGAGAAACGACACTCGACCTAGCGAAGGAATTCGTTGACGAGATCGTCACGGTGTCAGAAGGCGAAATAGCCAATGCGGTTCTCATGCTGTTGGAAATTGAAAAAACCGTCGCCGAAGGGGCGGCAGCGGTCACCCTGGCGGCTTTGGTGAACCGGAAAGTTGATCTGCGCAACAAGCAGGTCGGACTCGTTGTCTCTGGGGGCAACATCGATATGAATCTGATCTCTCGAATTATCGAAAACGGCCTAATCCAGGACGGGCGCCTAAGCCGGTTCGCCGTGGTGATCTCGGATAGGCCCGGCACTCTTGCGCTGCTAGCCCGAAAAATCGCTGATTTGGGCGCCAACATTTTGCAAATTGGACAGACTCGCGGTTTCGGCCATATGGCGATCGGAGAAACCGAAGTCGAGCTGGTGCTTGAAACCACGGGTACAGATCATATTGAGCGCATCCGCAAGCAGCTAAGCCTGGAAGGTTTCCGCATCCGGTCCGACTCGTGATACATTGGCCCACAGCCCTGCGTCCAGAATTTGTTGAATGATCAGATAGACTGCGCAGAAGACCATGCCCGGAGAGACGGGCGCGCCGGACCGCAACAAACGCTTCGCTGACGTCTTTAATGCTTGGCCTGGGGTTGAAGTCTTGCCGGGCTTTTCGCTGCGCCTTGGCCTGATTTCGTCGTGAACAATTCGGGCTAGTCGGTCTTTTTCTGCCAAAGAACGCGGATGAACTTATTATTATGGGACCACTTATAAATCGTTCGCCCACCCCTCGCCTTCTCGAGTGAGCGGCCTAACCTTTGCGCGAGTTTCTCCGTGGTTGTCTCAACCCGCCAATCTCCATTCGTCGCTTCCAAATGCATGATTCTCTCCAGCGGGTTCTTCTCCCGCGCCCGCCTTTCTTCATTGCGCAAGATGTGCAGAATGTGGCGCCGCTCCGCCGTGGCGATGCCCACCAACTGCAGCTCTCCGGAGGGATATCGATCCTTAATTTTCCGAGAGGCCGGGCAATAGACAGGATGAAGACGAAGAGGGCTCTTGACTCCGTCCGGCAGCCTCAACGTCCACCGGCGACGGTAGTAGAAGGCCCCACAACCCCAACATTGGTCAGGCTCCTTAGGGGCTCGCCGCGGGAGGTAGGTATCGGTCTCCACATCGACTCTCTTCTTGTACGCCGTCGTGTATTTCTTGGCTGCTGGTCTCATGATTTGGCTCCGGGCGTCTCATCCTTTTCCATAAGCTTGTCAACCCAGTAACCCAAGGGGCCTCGCGTGAGCTTTCTCACGACTCCTTCCAATTCACCGCTGTCCATCCAGACCCCCCCGCACTTTCGGCATCGATCCAAGGTAACGCCTTGAAACGTGTACGTTTCCAGGACACCGGGGCACTTGGGACAATGTAGCTGCGCCTTCTCGGTCTCGACCTTGCGCAGGTGCGCTTTAAGTCTTTCGAGCAGTTCGCGGTCTCGTTCAGCAAAATAGATGTCTTCCTTGGCTCGCTCCACCAATTTCATGGTCTCGCCGAAGCGATCTTTTTCGTCTGCCATAAATCAACCCTCCGGAAACATTACTTTAGAGCTTTCGCAGCTTTGATGCCAAGAGACTGCGTGAGAGCAACCTCATTCTTTGAGCCATTCTGGTCGGTTATTTGAGGGTTGGAAAGAAAACCCAAGTGCCGTTTCTCTTAGCTGCGAATATCGGCTCCTTTCTCTGGCAAAGTTGCCAAGCGCCAGTCCAGGGCGCGTATGACTGCCAATTTCGGCTGTCAAGTGATGGGGCATCATTCTTGCGCCGGGCAGTTGCAGGCAAGCTCTTCGTGGCCAAGGAAAGAGCAAGAAAATCCGTAGGCGGAATTTTCCGGGGAGCGGGAATCGCGGCAGCGCTCCTGACTGTCTGTCCGCTAGCCGTTCGGGGCGGTGATCCTAAGTCCGGCGCGCGCATGTATGTCCGCATGGCTGGTCGAGACGTCAGCGCCACCGCCGCAGCTGCATTTGCATCCCCGCCGTTCCCTGTGGCAGCGGATTTCGTGCTTCAGGCTGCCTTAGCGATTGTTCGCTCAATTGCAGGGATCACGAGCACAGGGCATGGCGCTCGGCCAACAACTCGTTCCGCAACGCTCCCCAGCAGCATGTGCCCCAGACCGGTTCTGCCGTGCGTGGACATGACGATGAGGTCAACTTTCTCACGCTCAGCCATCTCGACGATGTTCAAGTGCGGAACACCCAACTCGACCTTCTGTCGAATTTCCACCAGATTGATAACCTGTGGGAAGTTGTCCCGCAGGAATTTGTCGAGCGTTCGCGTTTGATCGGGCAGCAGGTCACGTACCGGAGCAAACTCCCCATGCTCCGCGAACCAGTCATCGCCTACCGCGACCACATGTAAAATGATTACCTCTGCGTTGAGAGATCGCGCCATGTCCAAGGCATAGCGAAGTCCCGCGCGCGATAGGTTAGAGAAATCCGTGGGCGCTAAGATCCTTTTTACTCTATTCATGACGGACCTCCTTCTTTTTCGCCTGCGGTCTGCATGTTTAACCGGCGCAAGAATTATGCCTCATGAGGATAGGCGCTAGTCTCGCTATTTCTCGTATCGTTTCCCGTTCCGCCTTTGCATCCATGCGGATAGAGATGGATCTTTTCGCGCAGATGAGAAGTCTTCCTTCTACCCTGCGGATAAGTCGAAGATTTTCCGCTGGATGCCCGAGCCGAAGCTTGGCATAAACCATGCTGGTTTAGCCAATATGATGCGATGAAACAGAGACATCGGCGCGAGACTGGATGACAGAGGCCAGGCACAGAAGCGTCAAAGAGGTATGCATTGATGAAAGTGGTGGACGTCATGACGAGGAATCCTTTGACCGTGACCCCCTCGGAGAGCATCGGTCAGGCCGAGGAGATTATGACGGATAACCGGTTTCGCCAGCTCCCCGTGGTTCAGGACGGCGAGTTAGTGGGGATCATCACCGACCGCGACGTCCGCTCCTTTTTGAGCGAGTCGCTGTTGACCCATCCCGAGGCGAGGGAGAAGGCATTGGCCACCAAGGTCCGGGAGATCATGACCACCGAGCCCCTGACGCTGTCACCGGACGATGATCTGCAGGAGGCCGTGGAGCTGTTCATCGAGGAGAAGATTGGGGGGATGCCGGTGGTGGACGAGACGGAGGGGCTGGTGGGGATTGTCACCTATGTGGACCTGCTGCGTTGTTTTCTCCAACGGCTGCAGGAGGAGTAGAGAGCCTGCGGGGCAAGGAGAGAAGGCCATGAGGAACGGCAAACAGGGC
>JBFJNS010000085.1:0-9365 GCA_041618055.1 Binatia bacterium | reverse complement strand
TGATCAAACGTTTCATTCGTGCGATGGCCAATGCGGCCGACTATGTTCGCAGCAACAAGAAAGGGACCATGGAAGTCATCCAGAAACAGTTTGAAATCGATGATCCGGCAGTGGTCGAAGGGATTTACAAGCAGGTTGCCAACGCTTATTCGCCCGAGCTTCCGCGCGATCTGGTTCAGGCCTTGTTTGAGTCACGCGCAACCCCCGAGTTGGGCTGGCCGAAGGGAAAACCCCTCCCTGACCTCGAACAGTTCATCGCCAGAGATCTACTCAACGAGGTGTTGAAAGAGATGGGAAGAAAGCCGTCAAAATAAGCCGAACCGGATTCGTCTGTTAAAAGGTTTTGACCTCTTCAGGGCGCCAGCGATTGAGATTGGTTTCGATTTTCTTGACCGACAAGGTAAGGATGAGCGAAAGCCCCATAAAAATGGCGACGCCGACGAAAACGACGTCGACTTTGTAATTCGTCGCGGCCGACGCGATCATAAATCCAAGCCCCTCGCTGGCGCCGAAGAACTCGCCCACGACGACGCCGAGAATAGCCCGCCCGATCGCGAGGCGCAGCCCGACGACGATATAAGGCACCGAGTTGGGAAGCACGACCATTTTCATGATGTGCCACTCACGCGCGCCGAAGGAGCGCACGACGTTGACGAGCACACGATCGACGTTTTTCACACCTTCGTAGGTGTTGATGAGCAGGGGGAAGACGGCGCCGATAAAGACGATCATCACCTTGGACCACATGCCGATGCCGAACCAGATAATAAAGAGGGGCAGAAAAATCAGTCGCGGAGTGGCGTTCAAGACGGTGATGAACGGATCCACCATGTCGTCGATGACTTTCCATCGACCGGTAATGAGTCCGAGAGGCAGTCCTACAACAATCGCGAGCCCGAGGCCGAGCAAAAATTCCACGGCGCTGACGTAGAAATGATGCTGGATCTGATTCTCCGCGATAAGCTCAACGAATGCGTTTACAACCTGAGTTGGGGTGGTGAAAAAAAGTGATAATCCACGGGGCATGGCGAAGACATGGGGGATGACTTCCCACACGAGGATCAGCAGCAGAATAAAACCCGATCCAAGCAAGTAGTGCTCTCGTTCGAGATAGAAACCCACCAGACGTTTCACTAGACATCTCCCGTCTTTCGCCACGGCGCGATGACGGCCTCAAACTTCCTCATCCCTTCGGTGAGGACGACGGCGGCGATCATGAGTACAAGAATCCCGGCAAACATTTCCGGCAAACGATAAGTATCGCCGAAGCGCGAGATGGCGAAGCCAATGCCTTCTGAAGCCGCGTAGAATTCTCCGACGATGATGCCAACGAGGCCGCGGCCAATGGCGATTCTGGCGCCGGCCACGATGTAGGGCAAGGTGCTGGGAAAAATGACTTTGAAATATAGATCTTTTTCCTTGCCGCCAAAGGAACGGACGACGTTGATCAGCAGCCGGTCGGTGGATTTCACGCCGGCGAAGGTGTTGAAGATAAACGGAAAGATCGACAAGACAAATACAAGGACGGATTTTGCAAATAGTCCGACGCCGAAGACGACAATAATCAACGGCGCGAGCGCGACCAGCGGGCTGGCGTAGAGAGCGGTCAGAAAAGGATCCAGCGCGTACTCGGCCCTACGCCGCCATCCCATGAACGCGCCGATGGGAATTCCCAGGATAACGGCGAAACTCCAACCCCAAAGAAATGCCCGGCTGCTGACCGCGAGGTCGGCCCAGAGCGCTCCGTCAATGACCTGCTCTTTGACGGCCACGGCTATGAGCGAAGGTTTTGTGAAGAAAAACGGATTGAGCGGAATCAAGAATGTCAGGGTTATTTCCCAGAGAAGTATAACCGCCGCGACCGAAGCGAAGCCTGAGAGCGGTCTCCGATACTCTTGCAACCAGTTCTTAAACGCCATCTCCCGAACTCGTTTTCAACTCGTCCTTTAGAGTGTTCCAGATCCGCGCCTTGATATCGTTGAACTCCGGCGTGAGTCTCATTTCGTAATCCCGCGGACGAGGGAGCCGGATGGGCAGGATCTCCTTAGTTCGCCCGGGCCGCGCCGTCATCACGATGACTCGATCCGAGAGATAGGCCGCCTCTTCGATGCTGTGGGTTACAAAGAGAACCGTCTTGTGCGTGCGCTCCCAGATTTGCAGCAATTCTGACTGCATCAAATCCCGCGTCTGCGCGTCCAGAGCGGCAAATGGTTCATCCATCAACAAGACCTCGGGTTCGGTCGCGAGCGCTCGTGCCAGACCGACGCGCTGTTTCATTCCGCCGGATAGCTCGTGCGGGTAGTGGCTCTCGAACCCCACGAGACCGACTAAATTGATAAGTTCCTGGGAACGCTCCGTTCTCTCCGCCGCGGGGATACCTTTGAGCTCCAATCCCAGTTCTATGTTTGCCGCAACTGTCCTCCACGGTAGCAAGCCGAATTCCTGGAAAACCATGGCCCGCTCCTGACTCGGGCCGGTGATGGGAGTGCCTTTGAAACGCAGGTCTCCGGCATCGGGTTTGATGAGGCCCAGGAGGATATTGAGAAAGGTGCTTTTCCCGCAGCCGGAAGGACCAACGATGCTGACGAACTCGCCTTTGGCGACGTCGAGGTCAAACTCTTTGACGGCGGTCACACGCTCTCTGTTTTTAGGCTTAAAAACGAGCGTGACACCTTTAGCCTCTATGAATGCAACCACGGTTATTCACCTTGGGATTAATTCTGTATGACTATAAATTAAACGAGTTGTTAAGTACAAGGCCAATAACCATTTGAGAGTGTTTGCAGGAGCCCGTGCGATAGCGGAGCGATAGGGGAATAACCCGAGCAGGACTGGGGCACTCGCATCAGCGATCAAGGACATATCCAGAATTTTTACAATAACCAATACAGAAAAAGTCAAGGAAATCGAGAGATGTCTTTTTGGCCGTCGGCGAGACGGCGCGCTGATGTGAGAAAACCCGTGTGCGCCACCATGCGATGCTGAGGCCGGGCGCTCATCCCTTTTATGTGCCAGAAACGCATCAGCGTTTCCATCGTTTCGATGCAGACAAACCGCTTGTCCTCTCGCAGCGCATCCACCAAGGCCTTCACCTGCAGAACCGTCGGCAAATAAGCCAGCAAGATGCCGCCCGCCCGCAGCGCATTGTAGGCGGCCTTGATGACGTGCCAAGGCTCCGGCAAATCCAGAATCACCCGATCAATTGCCGTTTCGTTGAGTTGGGTGGCCACATCGCCGATTTTGATTGTCCAGTTCGGCGCTGGACCAAAGTATCGTTCAATGTTTTTGCGCGCCAGAAGGGCGAAGTCTTGGCGAATGTCGTAGGAGAAAAGATGCCCCTCGGCGCCGACGGCGCGCAACAGGGCCATGCTCAACGCACCCGCCCCGACTCCGGCCTCAACCACACGAGCCCCTGGAAATATGTCGGCCCAAATCAAGATCGGACCAAGATCTTTGGGATAGATGACTTGATTGTTGCGCGGGAGATTGGGAATGAGTTGAGGCAGACTTGGACGCAAAACGATGAAGGGCTCATTCACGGAGGACCGAACGACGATGCCTTCGTTTTTGCCGAGGATATCCTCGACGAGAATCTTTCCCCCGCGAATCAAAATGGGTCGATTCTTGTCGAGCCGGGCCAGATACTCCCGGTCTTTGCGGTCAAGCAGAACGACCGGCTCGTTCTCTCGCAAAGGCCCTGCAGAGTCATGTGGCTTCACGTTACTCATAACGGAGCGTGAAACGATTGGCGATCACTTGACGGTTAAGGAACCGTAGCCTTTTTGTTTTAAGGCGTCGACCAGGTCGCGCACTTCTTGCGAACGCTTCAGATGGCCCACGAGCAAGGCATCCGGCGTATCGATCACAACGGCATCACGAACGCCGAGCAGCACAACCAGGCGATTGGGGGCGTGCACGAGGCAATTCTGCGCTCCCAAACCGAGCCAGTTGCCGTTCCCGGAGTTACCCTGCGCGTCGTGGTGCATGATGCGATGGACCGCAGCCCAGCTCCCGATATCGCTCCATCCGAAATCGGCCTCGAGAGTCAGCACCTTTCCCTCGGAGCCAGCCGGCTCCAGGACGCCGTGATCAATGGAGAGGCTGGGCATTTTTCGATACTCATGGGCAAGCCTGCGGCGAAGGCGCGGGCCCGGCGTCGCCAGCGAAGCTCTGTTCGCAGCATCACTGATTCTGGCGAGTCCTTTAGCAATCGTCGGTTGGTAGCGACGCAGTAGCTCCAATAGAGTAGAGGCACGCCAAATAAAAATGCCGCTATTCCACAACGACCCTTGTCGGACTAGTTTTGTCGCCTGGCTCGCGAGGGGCTTTTCCTTAAACCTTTTAACCTGGAAAACAGAGGTGTTCGACTGCCTGGCAATTTTCTTTCCTCTCAAAATATAGCCGTAACCGGTCTCGGGGTAATCCGGTTGCATGCCGACCGTGATCAAGCTTTCGTGCTTGGTGGCCATGGCGACTCCGGCCTTGAGGGTTCGGCGAAAGGCTGGGACGTCGGCTACCCAATGATCCGCGGGCAGCACGACCATCACCCCGTCAGGGTCGCGTCGGAGAACCTCCAGTGCTGCCAACCCGAGGCAAGGGGCTGTGTTTCTGCCCTCAGGCTCGGCGATCAGGTTAGCGCGTCCCAGCATCGGCAGTTCTTGTGTCACACCGCGGAGCTGTTCCCCCACCGTAACGACCAGGGTCCGCTGGGCGCCTGCGAAAGGCAGAACCCGATCGACGGTTTCCCGGATCAATGTCTTGGGACTCAGGATTCTTAGTAGCTGCTTGGGCCTTTGGGCACGACTCAAAGGCCAGAAACGAGTCCCTTTGTCGCCCGCCATGATGACGCAAAACACATGTTTTCCTGTTTTCCAATGGCGCTTCAGCATCTAAGGGATTTTATAGTAAAGTAGGTGTCGTGGCGGATCAAGGGTTATTGTCACTTGAAAAACAATGGATTGTGCCTGCGACTGCCGACGGCATTCGCCTTGACGCGTTCGTGCGCCAATGTCTGCCGCATCTTTCGCGGCGTGTGGTGAAGTGTGCGATCGACGACGGGCTGTTTTACGTCAACGGCGAGCCGGCGAAAAAAGGCGACAGGCTGAAACCCGGGGATGCGCTTGCCTTCGACGGCCCTGAGGATTGTTTATCGATTCGGCCGCTCCCCGGCCCGCAAATCGAGGTGCCCATTGTGTACGAAGATTCGTTCTTGCTCGCCGTGGATAAGCCGGCCGGGATGGATACCCATGGTTTCTCGGGCCGGGAGCGCCTGGCCTTGACTAATTTCCTCGCTGCCAGGCGCCCCGAGCTGGCGGCCATTGGAAAGAGCCCCTGGGAACCCGGCCTGGTGCACCGGCTCGACCGGGAGACCTCCGGCTTGATCTTGATTGCCAAAAGCCAGCAGGTCTATGAGAACCTGCGCAAGCAATTCCGCGAGCGTGCGGTAAGAAAGCAATATTGGGCGCTCGTGTGGGGCGAAGCCAGACGCAAGGGCTTGATCACGTTCCCGATAACTCACGACAGCCGCAATAGAGGAAAAATGCGCGCGATCCTCGATTCGTCAAAACCTCGGCGCAGACAACGAATCTGGAATGCAGCAACGCGGTTCCGTCGGTTAGCCGCGCGGCATGGACTGAGCTTTTTAGAAATCGATATGGAAACGGGTGTTACCCATCAGATCCGCCTGCATCTGGCGGCGGCCGGGCATCCGATCATCGGGGACAGGCTGTACGGTGAGGGTCGTTGCGAAACGTTTGGGCTTAGACGGCACTTTCTGCACGCTTTCCGCATCGAACTCCGTCATCCCGCAGCCGGTGGGCTTCTGCGAATCGAATCTGCACTTCCTGAAGAACTGAAGGACGTCTTAAGAGGATTGGGGATCTCTTACTAGGCCGCGCTGCTGCGAATGCCTCTCGCCTTGGCGCATGCCCCGCAATAGTTGTTTTGGCTTGTGGCTTCTTCCACCCATCCCTCATCGAGGTTGTGGCAAATCTTCTTGCACTCGAAGCAGATAAAGTAGAGGCCGTCGATGCTTTTGTTGATCTTCTCCCGGTTCAGGATTCGGCCTTTGAGTTTTTCGATACGAATCCCGAGTAGATCTTCGTAGTTTTTTTTGATTTTGCGCCTGCCCGCCTCATCGCTTGGAAGATCCTCGTCTTCCACTTCCTCGTGACCAGTATCGTCAAGAAAACTCTGGCTTCTATCCTTGGCCAATTTCTTTGCGGTTTTCTTTTTTGGTCTTGGCATCTTGAAAACTTGCTTCTCCTTCCAGAATCTCTCCTGCCTTAAGGAGGCTCTTGCGCTCATTCGTTGTCACATTTTAGTTCGCCGACTAAAAGGAGTTTATTTCATAATGAACCCCACATTCAATGTCAATAGTCGCGCGGCGCCGCGGATGGCTCAGCGGAATCCCCGACCGGAAATTGACATCCCACGGAGCGCCAGGATAGCTAATGATCATAGAGGTCGCAGGGAGACCAAGATGGGTAGTCGGTAGTAGGGAGGGGCCAAGGCCAGATCCTGCATGCTTCGCACTCGCTTCCTATTGAGGCTGCCGTCCCGAGGGGTCGCGAAACACAGGCTCCATGGGGACGAATCCGATTGATCGAAGTGCCGTTTCCGAAACGAAATAGACGCAGTGAGCAGAGAAGGGAGGTATTATGAAATTTCAGTTAGCGCTGGTCCTGGTCGCCGCTTTTCTATTGGCTCCGCCGCAGCCAGGCGAAAGCGCCGAGCCGCAAGACTTTCGCGAGACGCCAAATCCGCTTCGGTTGCTTGCCGATCAATGGTCCGGATATCCCGAAACCTCGCCTACCTATAGTCTAGAGTTTCTGCGGTCAGTGGACAGCGAGACCGCGCATATGTCGTTGAAGGAAGCAATTTTGACCGCTTTAAAGAATAACCCCGGGATTGAGGTGGAGCGTTTGGAGCCATTTCGCGCCGCCGAGCAAACAGGGATTGAGAAATCCATCTTTGATCCTGTTTTCATGTTTGACTTCAAAAAGCGATACAGCATCACTCCCGGAGGATTCGGGGCGAGTCCCTTCTTTCAGCCGATTCAGACCGTCGATAGTCGCGATTACGACTTCACTCTCAGGAAGCTGCTGCGGACAGGAGCCAGCTTGGAAATCTCCCTCCTGAATAATCGCCTCGAGAATAGCGTGCCGAATCAGGTGCTAAGGCCCGCTTATCAACCTCAAATGCAATTCTCCGTGACCCAGCCCTTGCTGCGAGATTTTGGCTGGGGGCTCACAACCATATTCGTGCGCATCGCAGAGAACCACGAAGGCATCAGCCTGCTCGGCTATCAGGCGCAAGTGGCACGGCTCATCCAACAGATCACTCAGAAGTACTGGGGTTTGGTGTTCGCACAAGAGAACCTCATGATCCAAAAGAAAGGGGTGGAATGGGCCGAGGCGCTGTTGAAATCCGTACAAGCCAGGGTTCGGGCCGGAGCGCTAGCTCCCGTAGCCGTCATAGAGGCGCAGGCGGAGAGAGCCCGCAGAGAAGGGCAGCTCATCGCTGCTGAGAATGATCTTGATTTTGCGCGTACAGATCTGCGGCTCGCTCTCAATCTCAATCCGAAGAAGACTTTTTTGCCCCGCTCGATCCAGCCTAGTGAAACTCCGTCGGTAGAACCTTATCCCCTCAATCGCGCCGCCAGCTTCGAAAGCGCTCTAACCCGCAGGCCCGAAATCATCTCCGCAGGGCTGGCGGTTCAGAATCAATCGTTGCACTCCCGTTACGCTGAGAATCAGCTTTTGCCCCGTGTGGATTTGAAGGTGGGAGCAGGAATTACGGGTCTCGCCGGTCGTCTCAAACCGGGAGCCAGCAGTCCTTTTCCGGGCAATTATTGGAATGCCCTCGATCGCATGGGTGGCGGTGATTCTTACCATTACAGCATCGGCGTGGCTTTGCAGATTCCGCTCGGCAACGCTCAAGCGAGGAGCAAGTATGCCCAAGCTCGCATCGAGTTGGGGCAGGCGCGGGCGCGCCGACGCGATCTGGTATCTCAGATCACATTGGAGGTGGAGAAGGCCGTCGGGGATGTGGAAGCTCACTTCAAGCGAATCCAGAGCACCCGGCGTGCGCGGGCGTTGGCCGAAGAAAACCTCCGCGGACAGGAAAAACGATTTGAAGTCGGTCTGGTCACGCAAAAAGACGTGATCGACTTCCAGTCCAAATTGCTCGACGCTCAGGGAGCCGAACTCCGCGCCACTACGGATTACAACAATTCCATTACGACGCTGTGGCGCGCAGAGGGGACGTTGCTGAGTCGCTACGACATAAAAGTGGAAGGGCAAGACAAAGAGCCCGATCCGTGGTGGGCTAGGTTCTGAAAACCAAAAAATTTACCTCGACATATCCACTCGGCCGGCTTCTGGTTTCCTTGTTGCGCTGGTCCCCGCGAGGGTGTGAGGAATGGTCGGCAATCGCTTTACAGGCCACCCGTCAAAGTGCGCTCGACGGGGAGCCGGCAGGCCGGCATTTTTCGAGCCCATTTTATCGAGCGCACATGGGCGTCTGTGCGCTCTCTTGACGAATCGAGGGTTTCGCCGCGGTCCGTTCTCTCGGGCCAATCCACTCTTGCGTTAGCCCCGCTACCAGCCCTGGGCAAGATTTATTGCCTGATGGCGGCCGCCCTTCTTTGCAGGTAGGCGTTTCTCACCGCTCCATATAGATCCACGGTGGTCTCGGCAACTCGTTCGAAGCGATCGAGATTGAGGGATCGTTCATTGACCGTATTGGTGGCTGTGCCCCCCAGGTTGGCATACCAGGGAATAAAATAGACATAGGGGGTCATTGCCGCGTCGAATATATATCCGATCCCGTCTCGGACCGTCAGAGGGGGGAGAAACGGCAGAACCAGGTACGGGCCCGGGCCGGCGCCCCACACGCCAAAGGTCTGGCCAGTGTCTTCGTCGCTTTGTTCCAAACCAAAGCCGTCTTTTGCGACGTCAAAAAAGCCGGCGAGTCCGATAGTGCTGTTAATCGTAAATCGCGCCGTTTCGGTTCCTGCGCCGCGGAATTTAGCCTGCAGCAGGTTGTTCACGACGCGCCTGACTACCGCGAGATTGTCGAATATGTTGTGAACACCTTGTTGAACTCGATTCGGCAGCACAAAGTCCCAGGCTGTGGCGACTGGCTTGAGCACGAAACGATCCAGTATCTCCCGATTGAACCAGAACATCTTCTCATTGAACCCTTCCAAGGGATCCGAATCGAAGTCGTAACCAGCGGCGGATCCGTCCGCCATCTCCATCGCGTGGGCGACGTCTCCGCGCATGGATTGTTCAGCCGCCACAATCGCCGGAGTTGGTATTGTTCCTTCCTCTCGGAACGCTCCCGCACCACTTGCCCCAGTG
>JBFJNS010000084.1:0-9384 GCA_041618055.1 Binatia bacterium | reverse complement strand
GGCGCCCTCAACTGCTCGCTTGACATGCTCTATGACATCAACACTGGAAATTTGCTGGCGATCATTCACGACGGGTATCTTCAGAAAATGCGGGTTCAGGCTACCAACGCCATCGCGGCGCGCTACATGGCGAGGAAAAATGCCAACAGCATGGCGCTCATCGGTTCGGGTTGGCAGGCCAGCGCCGCCATAGAAGCCATGCGCATGGTCCGCCCGCTTCAAAAGGTCAATGTCTTCAGTCGTAAGATCAAGAAGCGAAAAACATTCGTTGAGCAGATGCGGACGATCTATAAGGACATGGACATACAAGACTTTGACAATGCCGAACACGCTGTGCGCGGCACGGACATGGTAGTTGCCGCCACCAACTCAAATGTTCCAGTCTGCACGGGAGACTGGATCGAAAAAGGCATGCATCTGACGGGAGTTTTGCCGAACGAATTTGATCTCGATTGTTATGAAAAGGCTGATTACATTGTCATCTTTAACCGCCTCCATGGGAGAGATTACACGCTCAGGCGTGGTCCTGAAGAGGAGCCGTTAGACATTCCGCCTCATGCCAAGTTGATCAGAGACGCGCCGGAAATCGCCGATCTGGTCGCTGAGAAAGTACCGGGGAGAAAGAGCGACGAGCAAATCACGATTTTCGCGAACGGCGGACACGGGTGGGGACACGACGGCGGACCGGGCTACGGTATCCAGTTTACCGCCATGGCCAAACTGATTTACGACTTGGCGAAGGAGAGGGGCGTGGGTCGCCAGCTCCCCCTGGAGTGGTTTCAACAGGACGTGAATTCGTGAGATTGGAGACGGTCAACTTTAGGCACTAGATAGAGACGCGCCACGTTGTTTTTTTGATTCCGGCCAAGTCGTCCCGGCAAACGACAGAGGCCGAAATTTCAGCTCAGTTTGCACTTGACCCACCGTGCGATGAGTTCCAGAACGTGATGGTTCGGCTTGCCCGATTCGCGTCCCATATGGCCGCCTTCCGGGTAGATCCGCACTTCTTTCGGATTGCCGTGCTCCATGAGAAGGTAAAAATCTTCGATCGGATGCTGGTCGTCCTTCTTGCCGTTCACCAACAGGAGCGGCGCATTCGGCTTATCGAGATACCCCTGATCCTTGAGCGAGAGTATTGGGGCCAGGCTCAGTACCTCTTCGAGCGTCTCGACCCGGAACATGTATGCCCGGGCTTCAAGCAAGCTGGCCGGGCCGAGAAGATACTGTGAAGCCCTCTGCGTGAAGGCGGGTCGGAGCCACTCTTCTTGAAATGTCAAATGGACTCCCCCGCCCCAATTCACCGCTCCCTTGAGCCTCTCGCACTCGACATAGGCGACCTTGGACGCCCAGTAGCCGCCGAAACTAGCTCCCATGACGGCGATGCGGGATCCATCGACATCGCTCCTCTTCGCAAGGTGGTCTAAAGCCACGGAGAAGGTTCGCTCGGCTCGGAGATCGTCTCCCAGAACGGGATTCTCTCCAGTTCCGGGCATATCGATAGCGAAGGTTGCCAGGCCCTCACGGTGAAATGCCTTACTCGCCTGCCTCCGATCTTCCTTCCAGCCGTCCACGCCGCCCCAGTGCATCACCACTGGGGGGCGAACGGTGCCACTGGGCATTTGCAGGTATCCCACGACTCTGGTGCCTTCAAATGGAATCTCTATGCGCTCGGCGGGCGGATTAGAATATCTCGCTGCCTTTTGGAAGCATCGGAGGACCCCCTCACAGCACTTTGTCTTTTCTGCGCTGTTGGGGACGGGATAGCGGCCGATGCGGTAATACTCGTAAGCCAAATAATAAGACCTGCCGCATGCCTCCGATTCGCCGCGCGTCTCTTCTGCCGCGCCCTGCGACTCGTAGCGGGCGCCGATTCTCACCCATTCTTCGGCCCAATGATCTGGGTCGAGGTTTTTAAGACGCCCGGCCACCTCGGAAACGTCTTCTTTCGTTACCCACTCGAAGGGATTGATCCTACCCGCCCGATCGACGATTCCCGATTTGATCTCTTCGAGAGTCCTGCCCACGTATGCCATTTTCTCACCTCGTCATTTTCAGCTCCGGCATCGAACCCGTCGATTGCTCGCTTCCCGTTCGCTGCCATCCATCATTTTCACTCCGGCTCCTGTTGTTATTCAGGAGCCCAAAAAGAGCCGCCAGGCATCGGCCGGGCAATAAAGACGAACTTGCTCCCCCGGGGAAAAAGTGTCGTCAGCGGTTTGGACGCGCAGCAGGGTTTCGCCGACGCGCACTTCGTAGACAACGGAGTTACCCAAAAATGAGCGCATGGTGGTTTTTCCTGAAACGAGTTCTCCGTTACCGGGCAGATCGCGCGCGCTCTTTTTGATCTCAATCAATTCCGGCCGAATGCCCAGGGTTACTTTCTCCCCGACGTTGAGGCCTTGGGGAATGACCACCGAGAGCCTGCCCAGCCCGGATTCCACCCGATCCGGGCTAATGATGCGCCCGGGCAGGAAATTCATTTGGCCCAAAAACTCCGACACAAAACGATTAGCGGGGTGCTTATAGATTTCCTCGGGCTTGCCCGCTTGTAGTAAGGGCACTGTGCTGATCCCGCTTACAGAGGCGGCCGGTAGGACTTGCCTTCGACTTTTTGCAGGTAATCGATTAGCTCTCTTTGCAATTCAATCGCTAGCTCCCTTTGCTCTTGCAGAAGGTTCCTTTTTTCCTGGGGGTCCTCGGCTATATTGTAAAGCTGAAGCAGGTCGAAATCGGCGGAATAGATCAGTTTCCACTGCCAATTGCGATAAAGGAAATAGCGGCGCTTAAATGATGCCATGCCCACAATGTCGCGAACGAGGTAGCGGTGCCGTTCTTTGCCTTGCATTAGCGGCAGCAGTGAAATCCCCATGCGCGGGTCATCATAAGGCGGTGAAACCGAATACCCCGCCAGCTCGGCAATGGTTGGGACCATGTCCGCGGCGGTTGCGGGCACCTCTCTGATTCCGGGTCTGAGTCCCGGAGCATGCAAGATTAACGGGATGCGGATGTCTTCCTCGAAGACCGAGTGCCCGTGAAGGCTCGCGCCATGCTCCCAAAACTGTTCCCCGTGATCGGATGTAAACAGTATGACGGTTCGCTCGTAGATGCCACTGTCCTTCAGCCAAGCGACAAAACGCCCGAATGCCTCGTCCAAATAGAAAAGATTGTTATCGTAGAGATCTCTGGGGCCATCGCCGAAATCAACTGCCTCCGGTTTCTTCCACAGATCGTTATGCACATCCATCAGATGAAGAAAAGCAAAAAACCGCTCGCCTTCGGCATCGGCTTTTCCTATGGCGTCTTGCGCCCAGGCAAAGACCTTTCCTGCGGCCACGGAGCGCTTATGCCGGTTTTCTTGAGCAATCCCCAATCTTTCAACCGGAAAATCAGGTGGAAAGATGGATCTAGGCCAATTCTGCACGATCATGATCCTGTTAATTCCTTCGGCTTGGGCGAGTTGAAAATAGACGTTCTGTTGATAGAGACCCGGGTCGTAATAGGTAAAATGGCTTCGGCCGCCAACCAAGAAGGGATATCCGGCGAACGTGCCCCCGCCCGGACTATAGGCGCGCCGAAACAAAACCGCGTCGTTTTGCCCCCAACTGTCAAGAAAACGGGTGAGGTTGCGATGATAGCCGGCCGAGTGAAAAGCATCGCCGCGCAGGGCGTCCACGACAACCACAATGAGGTTAAAGTTTTGAGGAAGAAAGGAGGGACCGGCCTTCTCTAGAGTCCAGGGACGAGGCCATGGAAGATTGTGGGCGATTGTTTTCGGCGTCTGCCCATAACGAATCCAGCGGTCAAGTCCAAGAAATTTAGACAACGCTCTGGCATAAGTAGCGTCGACCATGGTCAGCTCATGGTAATAGAGGATTGCGGCCTTGACTTCCGGAGATTTGTTCACAAGGTAGAAAGGGAGAAAACCGGCCAGACAAATTGCCGTTAACCCTAACCAGCTTTTTGACCTCAAGGGCTTCCGCGAGCCGGTAAGAAAGAAACGACCAACGGCTAGAGTCAGAACCCCCGCTGCCAAGAACGCTGTTGCCTTTAGCAGCGCGCCCTGGAGATAAGAAAACACCGTAAACCAGGGATTGAACAAGTTCCCGTAAACGATACAGTAGGCCAACGCAACTGTGGCGCAAAGAGAAAGCCCGATCATCAACAGCCAAGCTCTTCGCCGATCCGAAGCTGAATGGGTGGGCAGCCACAGAATCGGGAGTATCAAGAGGCACGCCATGGATAAGGTCAGCAGTCCGATCATGTTATCTTCGGGCATCCGCCCGAGAGACGCAATTCTTCTGAATGATATGGCGCCGAGAGCACCAAAGCCGCCCGTGAGCAGAACAAATAACGGCGCCATTGCGCCTTTTAGTTCGGACTTCTCAAGTTCCCAATCCATGACAAAGAGAAGCGATACCAAAAAGGTGCCGGCATACAGGCCCGACACCAAAATAAAAGGGAGGAATTCGATTAGCCTTGTTTTTTGGCAGTGGGCTTCGACCCAGTGCGCCAGCGCACTGCCGCCAGCCAGAAGGGCCAGGATTGCCGTTCCGAGCCAAATGCCGATGACTCCCGAGAAGAGCGGCGGAACCAGGTAAACCAAACAGATCTCAAAGAAGGAGTCGAACTGAACATAATCCTCGATACGGCGCTGCGAGGGATTGAGTGCAACGAGTAAGGCCGCAAACACGAAAAGAAAAAAGAGAAAGGGGAAAAAGGTTTTTAATTTCAGATCGAGGAGCCTTACGGATGAAATGCGCCCGGATAAGTCAAGAAGGGAGATGGCCAAGAACACTTGGCCAACGAGCGAGCCCTGAAGCAAGGTATGGCCCAACGGGAGGGCCCCATGCCAGCCCAGCAGGACGGAGACAGCGATAATGCCCAGCGCAACCAATTCCAATCCTGCGAGAATCAGAAAACGGCGCTTATGGAACAGATCGAGACGGCGATAGCAGAGACATTGCAGTCCAAGGACGAGCCACAGATAGCCGACCCCAAGCAAGAGCAGGCGGCCAGGATTGGCTTTGGCTACATTGAACGCTGCGCTCTCGCCTATCGTCAGCGGCCTTCCCAGCTCGCTGTGAATGGCGGTGTAAAGTGAGATGATGACAAAGGCCAGAACAGCACCGAGCAGTTTTAGCCATGGGACCATGCGCACAAGGATGGGGGGTACGGCCGGAACCGTGAGTGCCGGAAATTCATATGCGAGATCGAGATCCTTCATTAGCTTTGGAGTTCTTCTAGAGACCTAACAATAACAAACGTCCAACTCCGGCAAAAGTTCCGCTAAGCCGTGCGAATTTCCTCCCCCGGCGGGAAACTTTTGGCTGGGCGCGACGGTTAGAATGATGGTGCAAAACTACCGCTGTCTTATAATGCTGTTGCTAGCCGCGAGTTGTCTTTCGACCGGCAATAGAGCGGATTCGGATCAGATCCATTTTCCGGCGCCGAACCGACCGGTGGCACCGATCATCTCGTCGGCTTACTCCGACGAAAAGATAAGGGACGCGAAGGAGGAAGCGGCGCGCGTGATGGAGCGACTCGGCATCAGACCAGGCATCAGAGTCGCGGACATCGGCGCAGGGGACGGCTATTACACCGTTCGCCTTGCGCGGCGCCTTGGCGATTCAGCCACTATTTACGCTCAGGACGTCAACGTGGATTATCTCAATCGGCTCAAAGTGCGGCTTGAGCGAGAAAAGATTCGCGGCGTCAGATTGATTCTTGGAATGCCAAACAACCCCAGGCTGGAGCCTAACTCCATCGACATTGCGCTTCTTGCTCACGTGTACCATGAAATAGAGAATCCCTATGAGTTTTTCTATCGCCTCAAACCTGCTCTCACGGGCAATGGGCGCGTTGCCATTATCGACGTCGATCGCCCGACCCCAAATCATGGAACGCCGCCGCCGCTTTTGCGTTGCGAGCTTGAAGCCATCGGCTACCGGCAGATCGATTTTATGCTGCTCGCGCCCGCCGACGGCTATTTGGCGGTTTTTTTACCACCCGAGGAACTACCGCCCGTATCGGAAATCAGGCCGTGTGCGCTGCAAACGATGGGTAAATAGTGAAACTTGGAAATGCGAATGCCGGCATGGGCTCAGTGGGGCCGAGTTCCATGACCAAAGCGTCAAGCGTCGAGGTGAGTAGTCTTATCTCTCTATCTGGAGCGTGATTCTTGACGAGTCGGCCATGCGCCCCATTTTCGGATTAACCCCATGATCAGGGTCGCTTCGAATGACCTAAGCCCTTTCCGTCCGTGGCGCTTGATTTATTTTAGCGCTTGCCTTAATCGGTAATTACTTGACGACACTCCTGGGCTTGGACCACCAAAGACACCTTTGAAACGGCATCTTCGCGGCGACGCAGTCGTGTAAGCAAGAGATTATGGCCGATATTTTCTTGAGCTATGCCAAAGAGGACCGTGACCGCGCGCGCAGCGTTGCCACGCTTCTGGAAGGGCAGGGATGGACCGTCTGGTGGGACCGGCGCATTCCGGCTGGGCGCACCTGGCGAGAGGTGCTGGAAGAGGCGCTCATCAAGATGCGCTGCATGGTCGTTTTGTGGTCGTCCCATTCCATTGAGAGCGATTGGGTTAAAGAAGAGGCGGAGGAGGCGCGGGCCGTTAAGAAACTCGTGCCTATATTGATCGAACCGGTCAATCCGCCGGTGGGGTTTCGCACGATTCAAGCCGCGGACTTGACAGATTGGGACGGGCAGGGCGAGTCGGTGGGAACCCGCCAGTTGATTGCGGATCTCGAAGCACTGCTCGGTAAACCGCAGCGCCAAGCGCTCGATGCTCAGGCGCAAAGCCCCGAGCCCGAAAAAGAGTCGACGGAGCGAATACCTGACGTGAGGGACGCCGTTGTGGACGCGGCGCCACGCCGGACGCCGCATTTGAGGGAATCCGGCCCCAAAGCCTTACATTGGTTCAGGCAGCTGTGGAAACCCGTTGTCGGCGGAGCCGTCGTACTCGCTTTAGTCTTTGTTTTCTTGGCGCGTTGGATGGATTGGCGGCTGGTCACGCAAGATGCAGCCGAAATCGAGACTACGCCCGCCTCGGAGACATCTCCAGCACCGGCGATCCCTCCCGCGCCGCGGCTCGTCAAGCTTGGTGTGCATGGAGAGCGTGGCGAACTCAGGCCGGCGGACACGTTGAACCTGGTAATGCGGGGGCAGTTTTCCGACGGATCGGAAGAAACGATTAAGGGCGGCGTCGAATGGAAGAGCAGCAATCCAAATGTGGCCGCGGTGGATGATGAGGGAAGAGTTACGGCAAAGCGGGCGGGAACTACGGAGATTACGGCGAGCTACAGCGGTCTTTCTAGCTCTCCCTGGACTCTGGCGGTCAAAGCCGTCGAAGTAAAGCCGCCGCCCGCTCCGAGATTGGTGGCGCTTTCCGTCGAGGCAGAAAAAAATAACCTGCTCGCCCATGAAAAGATCTCCCTCGGCGTGACGGGCAGGTATTCGGACGGCAGCAAGAAAGTTTTTGCCGGCGAAGTGGTTTGGGTGACCAGCGATTCATCGGTGGCAGCGGTAAACTCCAGGGGCGAGTTGCAAGCCCTGCGCGCAGGAAGGGTGGAAGTGGTGGCGCGGTCGGGCGGTGTCACGAGCGGGCCGCTGGTTGTGTCGGTAAAGCAACCGGCGGTGGTGCCCGCGCCACAAAAACCGCCCGAAGCGACGCCGGTGGCGCCGATGCCGCGAAAACCAGTTGAAGTAAAGCCCCCGGTGCCGCAAATCACTGCCGAGCAGTTGCAGGCGAAAATCGCCTCTGCCATCGACCGAGCCAAGGATTTCCGCGTTCAAGGAGATTATGCGTCGGCGCTGGCGGAGCTTGCGACTGCGCGGGCCATGGACCCCGCAAGTCCGGAAGTACGCGCAGAGATTGATCAGACCAGGAGAGCTTGTCTCGCAGAAAAGAAGCTGGGTCGCAAAGGTCTGGATTGTTGAGCGCGGGCCGTTTTTTTCAACGGTCGACATGGCAGCGGGGTCGTTGGACTTTGAACGTTGACCTTATGAACGGACATAAAGTCAACGAACCTGCTGCCGGCGCAGCGATTCTGCTTCGTTGCGGCGCGCAAGGTCGATTTCCTCCTCGAGTTTTAGTCCCACCCACTCGCCGCTCGCGAAAATTTTGTTCCAATCGGGCTCCCGAGCCGAAACCAGTTTCAAGGCATTGTGGATCTCGGCGCGGATTTCTCCCCCGGGATCCCAGAACCTGCCCTGAGTCGCAGTGGCGATAAATGAATTCAGATCATCCCGCAGGCCGCCAAGCGCAGCGGCTATTTCTTTGACGGCCCGGGCAGTTTGATTTTCGTTCTTTCGCGCGGTCTCTGCGCGCACATTCTTGATTTCATCTAGCAGTCGCGCATCGGCGCCTGCTCTCCTGAGCTGGTTCTCTGTTTCTCGGGACAAGTCGAAGGCGATGCCGCGCTCCCGCGCCAGAGTCGCAACGCGCTCGAGTTCAATGCCTTCGCGCAGGGCAAAGGCGATATCTTGCGCGGATAACGCCGAAATTTTTGGAACCGGCGCGGGCAGGCGCGCCAGGGTCATGCCGAGATAAAGGCGGGCCATGTGATCGCCGCTTTGCAGCGCGAGCGCTTTTTCCAAGGCCCGCCTCGCTTCCGCGTATTCTCGCGTCTGATAGTGAGATCGACCGACGTAGGTCCAAATGTTTTCATTGAGGGGAATGTGATCGCTCACGAATTTAGGGTCGGCATCGGCGACGCGCTGAAAGTAGCCCAGGGCGCCGGCGCTATCGCCGCGGAGGAGTGCCTGGCGCCCCCTGCCAAAATCTCCCTGAATCTCGAAGGCGGCGCAACCGGGCAACAAGGCCAAGCAGACAGCCATCAGCAGCCGTTTTGTGTTCATAGATGTGCATCAAGATAAGCGGCGGCGACGTAAAACTCAAGCTGGAAGCCCTTGCCAACGTCTTTTCCTTTACATAGCATCCCTTCAGGTGGCTTTCTTGTTCGCCTGTTTTGATGTTGAGCCTCTCAGTCCTGATCGACGGGGAGGCAGGCGTATGACAACTACAATCGGCTTTATTCTACCTTTAGGTGTCGTATGGAATCTCCCGCAATGTGGTTTGACTTCATAAAAGATCTTTTCCGCACCCCCATCCTCAAAGTGGGAAGCGCGGATCTCACGATAGGGACGATTCTTTATTTAATCGTCTTTGTTGTGCTGCTTCTCTACCTGACGGGTAAGTTGAAGGCCTGGATAGAAGAACGGCTTCTGGCTCAAAGCAGGATGGACATTGGCGTTCGTCAGGCGACGGGCTCAATCGTGCGTTATATCCTCGTCACAATTGGATTCATGATTATCCTGGAGACCGCCGGAATCGATCTTAGCGCGCTTACGGTCTTGGCGGGCGCTGTCGGC
>JBFJNS010000083.1:0-9490 GCA_041618055.1 Binatia bacterium | reverse complement strand
TTCCTTCTGTGGGTCAGCTGGCATCCTGGCTGAATAGACCGCTAAAGCAGCCGGATCCGGGGCCCTTGAAGATGCGCGCAACGTTTCTGGCGGACGGTGCAAGAGTTGCGCTGAAAGAAGCGCGGATTGAAGGCACAGCACTAGAGGCAAAGGCTTTCGGCAGCTTCGACGGTACGGGCGAAGTCAAGAAGATCATGTTCAATCTAGAGAGTGGTGTTTTGGACATTGATCGCTATCTGCCTCCGGTTCCGGATGGGGGAAGAAAGGCGCCAAGGCGAGATGGCAAAAAGCCCGATTCCAATGACCTCGTCGCATCGCTTTCGAACGATCCGTTGGACTTGAGTGGACTGCGACAGCTTGACGGAAATGTTGAGATAAAAATCGGCGGGGTCAAAGTGTCGGGTTTTGACGTCGGACAACTGGCTCTCACAACGAAGATGAATAACGGGGTGATGTCGACCGAATTGAGCCGGCTTGAACTTTACGACGGTATCGTTACAGGGAAATTCAAATTTGACAGTTCGGGTCAGACGCTGGCTATCGACTCGGCACTGACAGTAGATCGCGTTCAGGTTGGCAAGCTGGTCCGGGCAGCCACCAGGGCAAAACCCCCGCTGACCGGGGTTGCCTCTGGTGCTTTAATTGCGGCATCGCGGGGCTCCAGCCCGCGGGCTTTAGCCGAGAATCTAAGCGGTAAGTTGGACTTTAACCTTGGCGGAGTCGATGTCAAAGCTGCGTCGTCGGCTCCCATCTCGGAGGCCAAGGTCAACTTGGTTTTCCCAGGCCTGGAGAGTCCACCGACTCTCCAAGGCAGCGTGGTTTATAACAAGGAACTGATCAATCTCGACGTAACTCTGGACACGCTCAAGAAGATCCTCTCTCGCGAGCGATTTGCGGCGAAAATCGTTGTTTCGTCGAAACCCGTCAATGCACAGTATGTTGGGCATGTACAGCAGAAACCCGTACCCGGCCTGGACGGAAAGTTTAACCTCAATGTTCCCTCGGCAGCCCGGCTGGCGGCATGGCTCGGCGAACCCCTCTCTCAACCTGATCCAGGACCAATCCAGGCGCAAGCGACATTAACGGCCGATGGCGGAGAGGTCGCGCTGAAGGACGCTGTGATCGAAGGCAAGGCTTTAAAGGCCAAAGCCACAGGCAGCTTCCGGGGTAGCAAACCGGTTTCATTTCTGACCGCAAACGTGGACGTTGAGCGGATGGACCTCAACGCTTACTTGCCGCCGCCGAAGAAAAAGGATACAGGCGCCGACCAAAAAGCAGATGTCAATAAAGCCGGGGCGGATAAGCGTAAAGGTTGGAGCGAGGAGCCGCTCAACCTGACTCTACTATCCGGCAAGAAAGCTGACGTTCAGCTCAAGGTCGCCTCCATCCGTTATCGAGACCTGGTTATTCAGCAAGGCCGCGTGACCACCGTGCTCGACCGCGGTGTTTTGAAGACCTCTATCGATGAATTAAAGTTAGCCGAGGGTGCCGTGGGCGCGACCCTGACCGTAGACGCTTCGGATCAATCCGCCGCTCTGGATTATACGGTCTCGGTTAAGGGCGTAGAGGCGAGACCCATACTCAAGGTTTTTGCGGGAACAGACCGTCTCAGCGGCACGACGGAATTTCAAACTAAGGGTCAAGCAAAGGGGCGCAGTCAGAAGGAGCTGGTGGGATCATTGAACGGCAACGGCCAGTTCAAGTTCCTAAACGGAGCCATTCACGGCATCAACCTGGCGGCAGCGCTTCGGCGCGCCAAAACACTAGGACTCGGAGGCAGTGAATCGGAGAAAACCGATTTTGCCGAACTCAGCGGAAGCTTTGTAATCAAAAACGGGGTCTTGGAAAATCGCGACCTTAAAATGCTTGCTCCGCTGGTTCGTCTTACGGGAGAGGGCCTTGTCCCGGTGCCGCCCCAGACGATTGACTATAAGGTCGAAGCGAAGCTTGTTGCTTCGCTCGAAGGTCAGGGTGGCCAGGATGCGCTGGCCGGCCTACCCATCCCCATAAGGATACAAGGCCCCTGGGACAAGATCGAATATAACGCGGATTGGAAGAGTGTTTTTAGCTTAGCCGCCAAGGATCCCGCTCGGTTGAAGAACATGCCCAAAGACATGCGCCAGATGAGCGAGAATCTAGGGGTCAAAATGCCGATTCCAAAAGTTCCCGGCATCGAAAAGCCTGGAGCCGTCCTCGAGAATATCCCCGGCCTTTCTAAAGACAAAGGTGTTCTAGAAAAGTCCAAGCCGGCGCCCGCCGGTGACGACCCGAAAAAGGAGAAAGGGCCAGCATCGACTCCCTTAGATTCGATCAAAGGTTTGTTCGGCAAGTAGAGACAAGAGGGTCAATAGTTCTTAATCGTTCAGCCTTCCGCGGATTGAACGCTGCAGTGCCTCATGGATTGGCGAGAATTTTATCCTGCAACTAGCGCCAAGCTTCGCGCGGTGCACTAACAATCCGCACCCTATCTCCGTCAAGACCACCGTAAAAATTCGGCAGGATTGAACTGTAACAGGCAACGGTCAAATCTTACGGGAATTGGTCGATAGAGAATTTAGTTGAATTACAGGGTTAAGGTTTTGGCTGACAGACGCGGTCCGCCGCAACTCCGTCAACCCACCGGTTCGGCGGTACTTGCTCTCAGATCAGGGCGCTTTCCCTCGGACAGCCCAAACCCCGGCAACAAGCTTAATGACACCGTTCGGCTCAGACGCCAGCCGCGACTCTAGGCGAGCCAAGGCCCGACCGCGGTTTCAGC
Organism: Binatia bacterium; assembly: GCA_041618055.1. GTDB lineage: Bacteria > Desulfobacterota > Binatia > UBA9968 > UBA9968 > JBFJNS01. The sequence continues at coordinate 6,732 of JBFJNS010000083.1, read as the reverse complement.
CTTTTGGATCTGGCTGCCCTTAATATTTATTGGTGCGCTGTTTCACTGATAGAGTGAACCGCTGGTAGCTGCTCACGAGAGTTCTGATCGAGCTTAATCTCTTCACCATCCAAGCCAAGCTGCCTTGCCTGGTCATAGCAGGGGCGACAAACGACCATTTTGAGCATGACTTTGCCGTCCTCTACGCTTAAGACTCGATACATGCTACCAGTGACCACCTCGTCACAGTGGCGGCAATAAAACTCCATAAAGTTCCCTCTCTGCAGCATACATGCCAGAGAGCGATTGCCGACTAAGTGCCTGGAAGTGCCAAATATTGACCGTAGGTCCCCGGCAACTTTTCAATCATGCAAAACAATCGTCTTTTTCGTACTCCACGTCATGTCAAAGGGGACAACAAGTAGACCCGCAAGACCACGGAACCGTTCGGCACCGCCGTGAGAACAATACCGAAGTAATCCCAACGGTTTATCCTCGGCGGCCCAGGGATGGCACGTGGCAAAATGGCGCGTAGCACGTGGCGTATGGAAGAAAGGGCGCAGATGGCAAATGGCTAATGGCATCTGGCTTGGGCTTTGCCCGTTCAACGGTCCAATCGTTCAAAGAAAGGCAAAGGGCGCAGATGGCGTATGGGTGATGGCTCGTAGCGCGTGGCTCTTGGCGTGACGGCGAGCAGTCAACCAAAGTTGTAAAAAGGTGATTTCTTGCGGATTAAGCCAGCACGGCTGGAAAAATTGGTGGGCCGCTTTGTCTGGGCCTGTTGTAATACAGTACACGGACAAAAAGCGGACAGTGAGAAGCGCTTCGTGAATTGATTGACGAGGAATTGAGCTAAATCTTGCGTCAAGATGAGTGGCTGTTACCCACAAGAGCCCTCTCATTTTCACAGCTAGATTGTGTAGGAAGAAGGGCCTGATCTCGTGGCCGTGAGAGGGCTACCAGGCCACGGGGCTTTGCAGGCGTTCCCGGATTTCGGGTGAGTCTGCGGCGTATCGATAGACGCGAAACATGCTGTTGCCAGGGCCACGCCCCTCGTAGTCTGCGAAATACGGACAGACGTATTCCCACACGATCTCACCCGTCTGTGTGATTTCAAACGCGCGCCCCGTCTGCCCCTCACAGATCAGCGTATTCCCGTTGTCCAAGCGCTGGGCACCGCTGATGTTGGGGCTAAAAAAAGTCCAGATCGGAAATCCCTTGTATTGCCAAACCGTATTGCCGGTTTGCGGGTCCAGTTCGATCACGCGGGAGTAGGGGTTCTCCGTACCATGAATTCCATTGGCAAAGAAAAGAATGTTGCCGTTGGGCAACAACGTACAATCGTGTTGGTGCCCCCAGGTCACGTCCTGCTGTGACCAGCGTACCTTACGAGTCTCACGGTCGATCATCATGATGGCACTGAAACGCCGGAAACTCAGCATCACACCGCCGTCCGGAAGTGGAAAACAAGCATTCGCGTGCGCAATCTCGTCCCTGCCACAACAGTGACAGATCTCCCATCGATCCAAGTCTAGCTCCTGGTATGCGTGCCACTCCCAAACCGTTTCGCCGCTCAGTGACACTTCTCTGACATAGTCACCATAACTGACCCCGTCCCGTTCACTTCCAGGCTGGCCCCCTTTGATCTTCTTTGCGACCTCGGGCGGAATGGGCTCCCAACCAATGTAAATAGTGTTGCCGTTGGATCGCCTTCGGAAGTCGTGATGCTGGCAAGGGTCACGATACTCCCATACCACCTCACCCTCCCAGGTGTATTCACGAAGGAGGCCGCCTTTCCCCCGCCGCAAGGGTGGCCCTTCGTCTGTACGACCTGCCCAGAGCAGATTGCCGTTTTGCATGAGGTAGGCGTAGTTACCCGGACAGAGCGGGAACGACCACTGGTGCAATACTTCTCCACGCATCCCAATCAGATAGGCTGCCTTGGAAGATTGGGGCACGATAAGCGTGTAACCGGGTGTCGCCCTGGCACGATCGTAGGTGAGTACTCCGACGTCTCTGTAGCGCATCATTATCTCCTAAGGCGTTACTGCTGGTTATTGGATATCGGATAAATAGCGTTCAGCGATCAGCATAAAGTGCCTATCCGACGACTACCAGATAAGGTATTGACTTTTACACTCTATGTCATCTCAGGATTGAACTCGACGCACAAACATATCTCGCGGAATATCGTCGTCCGACGCCACAGATCCGACCTCAATGATGCGTAACCGCGGGCGCGAAACTCACCTAGTTAGGGTCGGCAAAACCAAACACATCACGCGTGAGTGTATTTTCGGCTATGATTGTCACAGGTAAAGATTCGACCCAATTCACTAGATGTGCGGTTCAACTCGGGTTCGCGTCCCCTTTTTTCCTCCCTTCATCCTTCAACAAGCGATACGGTCGTTATCCGTGACGCCAGCGTAGAGTTTCACTGAAGTACGGGTTTAAAAAGTAGAACGTTTCCTTTTCTTTCCTTAGGTGACCCCACCACCACTGATTGGAAGCTGTCGGGTCAGTGTTGATCGAATGTGAGCATTATGCCATTGTATTCTTTTGACCGGTAGTTGAACCTTATGGGAGGTACAAAAATGGACGAAAAGCTATCTCGAATTCTCGACCAATCAGTTCAACTGGAGCTTAACGTTGCCGCTCTCTATCTCGGCTTCTCTGAGTCCTTTCCCGAGGACAGGGAATTTTGGTCGCAGTTGGCCAAGGAGGAAGAGAATCATGCCGCTCTGCTGAGAGGCGGGAAGTTGGAGTCTTCGAATGAGGGACGTTTTCCCGCAGATATACTGACGACCAATCTCGACGCTCTCATCAAGGCGAACAAAGAGATAGAAGAATTGGTAAAGGAACACAAACAGAAGCCCCCGTCGTCCAGAGCCTCCGCGTTGGAGATCGCTATCAAAGTGGAGGAATCAACGGGGGAATTAGATTTCAGTTGTTTCATGAGGCAAGAGAAGAACTCGCCCCTCCTGGAGCTCTTGGGCAGGGTAAACAGGGAGGACAGGGGACATTTGTTCAGAATTCGAAATTACATGGAAGAAAAGGGCATCGGGATTCCGGACGCCGTGGAGCGGGGACAGGACATCGTAGGCTGATCGGCCACGAAACTGCCGTTCCCCGCAAGCCTGCCAAATGGAAAATCAAGAATCAATAGACTTGACCATCGCAGCAATGGGCGCGTAAACGACCACACTCCCTTCGTTTTTTGCCCTTTCGTATATGTCTTCGAGAGATTCCGGTTTGGCAGTTGCGGTGGCGGCGCTCGCCCATCTCGTCATTCCCACGAAGGCAAAAATTGCCATGCACAGAATAACCAGCGCGACATATGACAGGATGCTGCGACAGAAATTCCTTCGAGATTCCATGGCCGTCTCATATCGGTTTAGACTCCACGAAGGTCGGGACTAAAGTTGGCTCCGCAAAAATTCAAAAATAACCAGTGACGAACTAAATCCAGTCAGTGTTTCTTTTCCTACGCGTCCGAAAGTCCCTCTAACATGTCCGCCCAAATCCCGTCAATCTATAGGCTGACATAGCCGGACCTCGCCGGTTGATCATTGCAAGGGTTCGTGTGGTAGACTGTCAGCCGATACGCGAATCACCAACGTCCGTCGGAATCCAAAAAAATCGCCGCTAACACCAAAATCGGGACGGAGCCAAAGAGATGATAGCGGGCACCGCGAATTCTTTGGCAGGCAGGAGCGAAACAGATTAAAATCCAATGGCTCGAAGGGTCTGCTGGGACTCCCGAATCGCATACAGATAGACTTATCTGCGTAACCCCAGCGCGAAACTCACCTATTAGGGTCGGCAAAACCAAATACATCACGCGTGAGTGTATTTTTCGCTGTGATAGTCACAGGTGTAGATTCGAGCCTAATTACGACCCTAATTAATCTCTTCCTCATCATCCATATTAGAAATTGGTGTTGGCATTAACTGGTTTAGCCTAACCGAGTAAATGTAGCGCCGTGGCCGCAAAGATTTTGGCGGCATCGCGAACTTCTGGCAGTGCCACGACTTCTTGGTCGGTGTGCGCAAAGCGAAGATCCCCGGGACCAAACATGATCGTCTCAATACCCATGCGATTGAGATAACCCGCATCCAAAGCGGCAGGGGAGTAGAAAAAGTCCGCTTCTTTGCCTGTCAATGCGCGGTACATTTCGGCAATGGCCGTTACCGGTACCGCGGTTTTTTCCACCTCCGAAGGATACATGAATGCACCCCTTTGAACTGCGATGTTATAGCCAAACACTTCTTTAAGCGCTTCTTGAATATCGCAAAAAGCCCTGTCCGGATCCTCGCCAGGCAATAGTCTGCGATCCAGCACGGCCCGGCAAATGTCTGGAATCGTGTGGCTTATCTCCGGACCGCTTTTTACTTGCGTGACGGCGAGGCTCGCCTTGCCGAGGCCATGATGGCTAGCCCCGAGCGGGACGCGATCGAGGCGGTCCATCGCCCGACGAAAACCGTCCACAGCATTGAGGCCTTCCCATGGCATGCTGCTATGAGCCGCCTTGCCGCGAACTGTGACATCAATGTCGATTCTGCCCTTGTTGCCGAGGCAGATCCGGTTGCTGGTTCCCAGGCCAATAATCGCGGCCCGCGCCTCGATCATGTCGTTCCGCATGATAAACTCTGCGGCATCATGTCGGCCGGTTTCACCAGCCACGCTGACGGCTAGTGTAAGTGGTGCCTTCAAGGCCGACTGCGCGCGCGTAACAATCGCAACGGCATAAATCATTGCCGCCAACGCGCCCTTTTGTTCACACGCGCCTCGACCCAACACGCACGGACCGGCGAGCCCAAAAGATTGACCATCTACCTCGGTGCCAGAGAACGGTTCTAGCATCGATCCCGCCGGAAACGTCATCGTATACCCCATCAACATCAATCCTCTGCTTCCGGGATTGCCGAGCCGCCAAATCAAGTTGCCCATTGCATCGATCGTACCGGGGATCCCTGTTAACTCCGCTAAATATGGCACCACGAGTCCCGCGATAAATTTGTTGATCTGGGGATCCGACTCGAGTCTATCGGTCTGAGGAGTAGGATAACGCAGCAAGTCCAAGAGCAAGCGATCGATTTCCTCATCGTGCGCGTACCGATTAACGATTGTGGAGGCCTCTCGCGAAATCATGATGGTGAGCGCTCACCAGGATTGCTCAAGCACTTCGAGAACTTGCTCTGCGCTGCGTACGGGCTTGGGATTGGTGCGGATACTGTAATCATCCAGGGCGTCCGTTGCCAGTTGTTTCAGACCGTCGCGCGGCACACCCAAGTCGCGCAGTTTGAGAGGCAGTCCCATGCGCTGATTCATGGCAAAAATATGTTCGGGCACGGCTGCAGCCAACGAGTTTTCGTCGGCGGCGTCGAGACCGATCTCTCGCGCCATGCAGGCATAGGCATGAACCCTCGCGTCGAGATTCCAGCGCATGGCATACGGCAGCATGAGCGCGTGGATTTCAGCATGGGGAGCTTTGTAGCGCCCTCCTATGACATGGACCATTGCATGATGAATGCCGGTCCAAGCGCTGTAGACACCCATGCCGGAGAGGCAGGCTGCCACTTGCACATACCCGAGTGCTTCGCGGTCGGGCGATTCGCTCGCCGCTTGTGGCAAGTAGCGTGCAATGAGTCCGATCGCTCTCAGGCAGTACGCCTCGGTGAGAGGTTGCGTCTCGGTGGAATAGACCGCTTCGACGCAATGCGCAAGCGCATTCATGCCCGAGGCTGCCAGCAGTCTCGCCGGTGCGGTTGCGGCCGCCTCGGGGTCGAGTAGAACCGTGCGGGGCGCGAGTTTGGGGTCGGCCACAATGTGCTTTTTTCCGCCTTCGCTGATTCCCGCCGAGTAGCTATACTCGCCACCCGAGAACGTCGTTGGAATCGCGACATGAGGCATCTTCGGCGCGGGCATAGGCGGCACTTCTTTGTTGTTCGGCGGTGTAAACCGAACCGCATAGCTCGGCAACGAACCGCCTTCTGCGAGCAGGGCTGCGACGCCCTTTGCCGTATCGATGGCGCTTCCACCGCCCACGCTGACGAGCACGTCAATTTTTGCTTCCTGGGCACGCTCCACCGCCTTGTCGATGGTATCGGTCGGCGAATGGGGCCTAACCTCATCAAATACGGCCGCGCACTTTGCGCCGAGCGCTTCCTTGATGCGGGTCAGCAAAAATGTTTTCGCAACAGACGGCGAAATTACCACTAGCGCGCGCCTGCCGCCAACCCGTTCGATCTCACGTGCCAAATTGGCAAGCGACCCGGGGCCCGACACAATGCGCTCAACTCTCGGATTTTCATAGACGAATGTTGAACCTGGCATTGGACTTCAGTTTCCCGACGCGGCGACGCGCGGAAGTCATAACTTCGCACCGTGGATCGTTTTCACGACCGCGCGGCGCGGGCTCCACCTTAATTTAAAATCTCCTTGAGTTTTGCCACCACCGCAGGCTCGAGGCGAAAAAGCTCTTTAATGTTGCCTTCCAGTTCCTCGCCGGAGCTTGGATTGATTTCCAGTCTCGCCTTTGCGGCGTCGCTCAGTAGTTCCTTATCTTGAATCACGTCCATAAACGCTTTGCGGAGAATTTCGACGCGATCTTTGGGTGTGGACGGTGGAAGCACATAGGGACGCACTGCGGCGCCGTGAGCTTGGGCCACAGCGCGAACTAGTTTTTTTGCCTCGTCGGTTTTAGCGAGATTAACGGCCAAAGGGATTTGTGGAAGATCCGGATGGGGCTT